>JAUQXC010000751.1 GCA_030834825.1 Thermoflexales bacterium | reverse complement strand
ACCAAGCATTGCCCTCGTGATCGCGATAATAGCAATAGCTGGAAAACGGCCAATCTTCCATGCGGCCCACGTAACCGTGCTTGACGGGATTGTGGTGAATGTAATTGAAGCGTGTCCAGTAATCTGCTTCTGTGCGAATGCAGGTATCCCAATAATTGTGCCAGACTTGCCGTCCACGCTCGTCGTCTCGCCCATTAATCTCAAACGCCGTTCGCCCATGCCAGCGACCAAACATGCGCGACAAATCTTGCCCAACATGGCTCCTGACAAGAATGTGATAGTGATTGTCGAGGATGACCCAAGCAGCCAGTTGAATATGAAACTCAGCCGTCATTGCCTTGAGCTGATCGCGGACAAGATCTTTGTGACCAGAAGGCTGTAGTAAGCGGTGCCTGTGATGAATCGAGGCAGTGACAAAATACCAGGTGTCATCAAGATAAATGTGGGGCGGATGATACGCAGGCATGACGAATAAGTGCAGGCAATTGTAAGATCAAGGATCAATCCGGCTAAAGCCTCCACTCCGGATCAAGTCAAGCAGTGACTGGATTCAAGGCTTGCCCGTACCCGGCTTCCACTGGAAGCCGGTGGGCCGCTGGCGTAGCCGGAGCCCGGACTACAGCGATGGCATATAGAATATCGTCGCGACAAACAAGAGCACGATGCAAATCATTCCAATTAGACTGAAGATTCTGAACATGCGTCGTCCACGTTGAGAAACACGCGGTGCCACCCCCCATATTGAAAGCGCAATTACCGCCATGATAAGCAGTATCGCTCCGAATATGACGTTAGGAAGCATTGAGAAGTCCCTCATCATTCATCCTTAGCCCAACTGCCGCTGTGCGGCGAGGGGCCGCTGGCACAGCCGGAGTCTTTACTTGCATTGATTCCGGCTGAAGCCTCCATTCCGTTTTACTTCTTCTTAAAGATATCATCCACCAGCCCGCGTACGCGTTCCTTGCGCGCGGTCGTGTCCGCGGCATCGACTTCGATCGAGAGCGCCAACGGCCCGTCGTCAACCTTGCCCGGCCACTGGATCGCTTGCTCGCCCAGCGTGATCTTCCCCCCCTCGCTCACACCCGACCAGTGCGTCTCGTCCACTGGCACAACGCGCACGATCACGACATCGCCCGATTTAGCTTCTTCCGGCACAAAGCGACCCGGCCACTCCAGCCGCTGCTCGTCGTCGAAGACCACCACGACGATGTCGCCCTCCATTTGATCGATCGCGCCGCGTAGCTCAGCCACTCGTCTCTTCGTGCGTTTCCGGCTTTTTGATTTCCCAGGCATAACAGTCATCCTCAAGGTATTACATTACGCATTGCGTTTTACACATCCCGCATCACTTCGTACTCGTCACTTGAAGCGTCATCCCATCGGTGGTCACCGTAATCGTGCCGTGCTCGTCGGTGCGGATGTATTGGATCTTCAATTTCTCCAACGCGGCGATCACCTCCGGGTGCGGATGCCCGAACGAGTTATCCTGGCCGGCGCTGATGATGCCCAGCTGTGGCTGGGTGCGCTGCAGCCAGTCCTCGTTGGTACTGGTCCGGCTGCCATGATGGCCCAGCTTCAACACGTTGCTGCGCACGTCGAAGCCATGCTCGAGCATCGCCTTGTTCTCGCGGGATTCAGCATCGCCCGTCAACAGAAACGAGGTATTGCCATAGGTCAGCTTAATCACGATTGAGGCATTGTTGTTGTCGTCACCCTGTACCGCTTCGTCGTCTGGTCCCAACACTTCGACCTTCACGGCTGCATCGAAAGGAATCACCGTGCCCGTGCGCACCTGCAGTGCCGGGATGCTCTTATCGCGGATGGCCATCAGCAGCCGTTCGTAAATTTGCGTCGTGTGTACCTGACCCGTCAAAGCCGCCAGTTTCACCGGAAAACTTTCCAGCACGCCCACCAATCCGCCGATGTGATCGGCATCGGGATGAGTAGGAATCAACACGTCGACTTGCTTCGCGCCCCACTCTCGCAACTTGGGGATAATCACGGTGTTTGCCAGATCGGTTGATCGCCCGCCGTCGATCAACATCGTCTGGCCGTTGGGAGCCTGGATCAAGATCGAGTCCCCTTGCCCCACATCCAGAAAGGCGATCTTGAGCGCGCCTCGACCGGGTATCAGTGTAGCTCCGGGGACGGGTGTCGGTCGAGTGATGTTACACCCCGTCAGCACCAACCCGATGAGCAACAACAACAGGATGGATCGTTTGAACATGCCAGTCTCCACATGCAAAGGTTAGCGTGATTGTACTACATCCCCAAAAGAAAACCGCCGGCGATCGTCCGACGGTTTTTCGCTTACGCCTGCCGCACCCTGGCCCTGAGGCCGTGCCGGTTACGGTTCAGTGCGCCGTCTTCCCGTGGGAGTTCACAACGTCACCTGTCGCACATCCACAATCGTCGACAGCGCACGCAGCTCACGCATCACCTCGTCGCTCACCGGCGAGTCAATATTGATAAACGACACGGCCTCGCCGCCCGGACCCGAACGGCCCATCTGCCATTCGGCAATATTGATGCCATGCCCACCCAACAGCGTGCCCACATGGCCGATCACGCCGGGCACGTCGCGATTCGCCAGGATCAATGCCGGGCCGTGCGGCAGCGCGTCGATGCGAAAATCATCCAGCAGCACGATGCGCGGCTGTGTATGCAGAAAGAGCGCCCCGCCCACCAGCCGCGTTTCCTTGTTAGAATGCGCGCGGCACAGGATCACGTTGGAATAATCCTCGGCCGCCGGATGGCGCGTCTGCGCGACCATGATCCCGCGCTCCTCGGCGAGATGCGGCGCGTTGACGTAGTTGACCGCATCGCTCAAGATCGGCGCGAGCATTCCTTTCAGCAGGGCCACCGTCAACGGCTTGACGTGTCCCTCCACTTCCTCGCCGCGAAATTCCACTTCCACGCGATCGATCCGCCCATGAATCAACTGCATCTGCAGCGAACCGAGCTTTTCAGCCAGCGTCATGTAAGGCGCCAGCGAGCGATAGTCCACGCCTTCGGCAAACGGCAAATTGACGACATTGCGAAAATTGATGCCGCGCAGTGCATCGATGACCTGCTGCACGATCTGCACCGCCACATCCCGCTGCGCTTCGACCGTATTCGCACCGATGTGGGGCGTAGCCACCACGTTATCCAGGGCCAGCAGTTTCATGAGGAGGTCGTTGTTCTTGGGCGGCTCGCTGCTGTACACGTCGATGCCGGCGCCCGCCACTTTGCCGGAGACCAGCGCCTCGTACAACGCCGGTTCATCGTAAATGCCGCCCCGCGCGCAGTTGATCAAAATCACGCCCTCTTTCATCTGTGCGATCTCAGCCGCACCGATCATGTCGCGCGTCTCTTCGGTCAGTGGCGTGTGCACCGTGATGATGTCCGCGCGTGTCAGCAGTTCCTCCAGATCGCTCACCAGGTGGACGTGAATGCGTTCGGCCACTTCTTCGGCAATGTACGGATCGTAGGCGATGACTTTCATGCCGAACGCCTGGCAGCGCGCGGCCACCCGTGAGCCGATGCGGCCCAATCCGATGATGCCCAGCGTCTTCTCGCTCAACTGCGTCCCCAGAAATTTGGCGCGCGTCCAGGCGCCCGCCTTGACCGACGCATTGGCCAGTGGCAGATGGCGGCACACGGCCAGCAGCAAGGTCACGCTTAGTTCCACCGCCGCCAGCGTATTGGCCTCCGGGGTATTCATCACCAGTACGCCGCGCCGCGTCGCCGCATCAATATCGACATTGTCCATCCCCACGCCGGCGCGCCCAGCCACTTTCATTTTCTGCGCAGCGTCAAACGTCTCCGCCGTCATGGGGGTGCCCGAGCGCGTAATCACCGCATCGTACGCGCCGATAATCTCGCCTAACTTCTCAGGGGACGGCAGTTTGACTACGTCGTATTGCACATCGTTGGCTGCGTCCAGCAAAGCCAGTCCGGCCGGGCCAATGTCGTCGGTAATCAGGATCTTGTGCACCATGTCACCTCATAGCGCGTAGTGCGTCATGCGTAAACGACCAACACAGAACACGCACGCTGCCTTACGCGATGAATTCATCAATCAGCGCCAACAACTCTTCGACGTCCCGCAGCTGTATCTCGCCCATATGCGCGATACGAAACGTCTGGCCTTTCAGCGCGCCATACCCATCGGAGATTTGCAGCCCTTTGGACTGGAGATAACCGTTGAGGGCCGGCACATCGATCGCGCGCGTGTTGCGCACGCACGTCACCGTCTGCGATCGATAACGGGCTTCCGCGAACAGCTCGAACTTCGTCTGCGCCCAGGCGCGCACCCGATCGGCCAGCTGCGCATGACGAACGAAACGCGCTTCCAGCCCCTCGGCCATGATGCGATCGAGCGCCGCCGCCAGCGCCCACAACAACGAGATGGCCGGCGTTGACGGCGTCTGATTCTTCAACAGATACTTTTCCAGATCGACGAAGTCAAAGTACAGCCCGCGCGCGGGAACTGTCCGCGCTTTCGCCAACGCCCGATCGGACACGGCGGCGAACGAGAGGCCTGGCGGCATCGCCAGACATTTCTGCGACGAGGTAAACAACACATCAAGTCCCCAGCCGTCAAAGTCGAGCGGGGCGCCGCCCAACGAGGACACGGCATCGACCAGGATGATCACCTCGGGATAGCGATCGTGCAGCAGCGCGGCGATCTCCTTGATCGGGCTGGCGACGCCGGTCGAGGTTTCATTGTGCACCAACGCGATGGCATCGAAGCCACCCTGCTTCAACACCTCGTCGATCAGCTCTGGCTTCACGGCCTTGCCCCACTCCACGTCCAGGCGCACGGCTTCTTTGCCGTTCGCCACCGCCGTCTCATACCAGCGCTGCGAGAACGAACCGTTGACGCAGCATAACACCTTGCGCGCCACACCATTCCTCACCGCGGCTTCCTGCAAGCCCGTGCCCGACGAGGTCGAAATGTACACGCGGCTGGAGGTCAAGAACACGCGGCGCAGCAGCGGTTGCAGGCGCGCGAAGAGTTCTTCAAAATCCGGGCCACGGTGCCCGATCATGGGCTGGTTCTGCGCGGCTAGCACGACAGCATGCACATCGGTGGGGCCGGGAATAAAAAGACGCGTCATCGATAACTCCAATGCCACAAAACATGATCGCTGAACAATTTGCCTCGCTACATTCAGGCCTTTTGAAATTGTGGCTCTTCCGGGTTTAACGGGAAGAGATTGCGGCGGCTTTGACAATCCGCCGCCCAAGCCTGCGTCCTCGCGAACGTCTCATATCATCTCTCAGGATTGTCGCTCGAGCAGATCAATGGCCTGGCGGGCGGTACGCGCCACACACCGGTTTTTGTCATGCGCCGCCAGCCGTTCCAGTTCCTGCAGCGCCTGCGGGCTGCCCAACTCGCCCAGACATTCAGCGGCCTGCTGGCGAATGAAACGGCTGGGATCGCGCAAGGATCGAATCAACAGGCCTACCGCGCGCCGATCGCCCAGCTCGCTCAAGGCCCACATCGCATCGCGGCGCACATGCACCTTGGGATCGCGCAAGGCCAGCACCAGACCCTCGAACGCCTGCTCATCGCCGAGACGGCCCAAGGCCGCCGCCGCGCGTGAACGCAGCACGCTATCGCCATCTTGCAGCGCATGCAACAACGCGCCTACCGCACGCCGATTGCCGATCAAGCCGAGCGCGGTCGCCGCATGCGCGCGGCCCTTGGCTTTCGGATCGTTCAACACAGCCAGCAGTGGATTGAAGGCCGTCTCGCCCAACGCCGCCAGCGAGAACACGGTGAGCCAGTCATTGGCTTTGGCCTCGCGCATCACTTCGATCAACTTATTGACCACGGCCAGGCCGCCGATCGATTCCAGTGCGCCAGCGGCCGCGTTGCGCACCAGCGCGTCTTCGCGCGGATTGCGCAGCACGCTCATCAACACCTCGACCGTGCGCGGATCGCGGATCGCTTCCAGTTGGAAGCAGGCGGCCGCGCGCACCTCGGCCGAGGGATGGCGCAGCGCCGTCACAACTTTTCGCAACTCTTCATCAGACACTTTGGGTTGGGGCATCAGTGGACCTCATCCATGAGTAGGCTTGTTATGAAATTGAACCTGTTGCTGTTCGAGCAATTGTAGTCCAGATTGCAGCACGGCGGCATGGTCGCTGTGGCGCAGTTGCATGGCAGCTTCCGCCGAGAGGGCCAGCGGCACGATCGGGGCCAGACTGTTGGCCGAGATGAAGACGGCGGCTTCGGCCGCCACCCGATCGCGCTGCACGGCCCCGCCGAACCCGACGAACAACTTGACGGCGTCGCGCGCTTCCAGATCGGTGATGCCATCGCCCACCAACATCGTCCGTTCTTCAGCGCCGCTGAGTTCGGCAATAATCTGACGCTTGCCCTGCGTCTCGATCAACGGTGTGGGCGGTAAACTCAAGTAACGCTCGGCGGGGTTGCCGCCATACCGATCGAGCTCATAGTGCCACCACTGCCCGGACAATTGATCAAACTCGATCGGCACGGCTCGCACGTAACGGCTGGGCACACCCAGCGCTCGGGCGAACTCCTGCACGGCGGGCAATAAGCCGCCACTGACGATGTAGACTTCGCAACCGCTGAAGCGCAGAGCGGCGATGGTCTCTTTGGCCTCGGGGACGATCGTCTCCCGATAGGCCTGCGCAATCCGGCGCAGATCGGCGCGCGTGGGACGCAGCAGATCCAGGCGGGCAGCGAAGACGTCCTCCAGTTTGATCTGACCCTCCATCGCCCGGCGGGTCAGATCGGCAATGTGATCGTACTCGCCTTTCAGCCGCGCCAACTCGTCGATGCCCTCGAGCGCCGTCAGCGTGCTGTCGCAGTCAAAGAAGATCAGGCGGAATGAGGCGGCCGGCGGTTGAAACATTGCCTGCGATCATAGCAAAGGCAGCACAAACCGGCAAGTGGCAAGCGGCACAACCTCAACCCGAGCGCGCTCGTGCACCTTGCCGTTTGTCACGATAAAGGCGACAGAATTGACGCCTGCGCTCAGCCCCCACGATACGTCAAGCCAGCGACCCGCGTCATCTTCCCTCACCACCACCTCAACTTCCAATTTGTTGACAATGAAACGCTTCTGTGCGAAAGTCGCGTGGTCAAGTCTCGCCCGTACATCGTTGATCGTAGCCTTGATTCTGTCGCGCATTTCTTGACTTACGGTGGATTGTTCAATACGGGCGCGGAGTGTTTCGGCTTCTTTGGTCAATCCCTCGCGCTGCCGGGTCATGTTCCTGACTTCGGCCTTCACTGCGGCCCGTAGAATTTCGTCATCTTCATCACTCAGATCACGCACCAGCCGCTTGATCTTGCCGTCAGTAGATTCGATCAGCTTTTCAATCTGCGCTAAGCGGGCGCACGTCGGCTGTAATTCCGATGTCTTACGCTGTGCAATGCGGTTTAACCCGCGCTCGATCGTGTCGTCGTCAAGGGTTGATACAAGCCAACGCCATATCAGATCGTCGGCTATATCCGCCCTAACGTATCGGCTCTTGCATTTGTCGCCTAATTTGCAGCGGTAATAGCACAACTTTGCGGGCGGTCCGTGTCTGCTCCTACCTTGCATTGTGTGCCCACATGGGCAATGAATTACACCGGTTAATAGGTATTCATGCCGCCCATTGCGCCGCGCTAGTTCCCTGTTGCGCTCTAGCCTTATCTGCGCATCGTCAAACAACCGCTTGTCGATTATCGCCAGGCCTGGAAGATTGGTCACGATTCCGCTGTAGTGGAATAGCCCGGTATACTCTAGGCTACTCAGCATGTCTTGAATCTGACCTTGTCCCCACTGGTTGCCGCGCTTTGTAACCTCGCCCTGTGCGTTGAGTTTCTTGACAATCCCCCTGATCGTTTCTCCCTTGCTGTACCACTGAAACACTTTACGAACAATGCGAGCTTGACTCTCATCGATAACCCAATAGCCGTCTTTGCCTCTGCCGATGCGCTTATATCCATAACGAGTAGCACCCGACCCGACCCACTTGCCGCGCGCGGCCTTCGCTTTCTTGTTTCGCATTGTGCGCTCGGCAATCTTGCGCCTTTCCTCGGCGGCTATTTGTGCCTTGATATAGCCGACGATGTTGCCGGTCACAGTGTTGTCATCGCGGCCACTATCGGCATAGTGCAATTCAATGCCGTTTGAGTAGCAGTGATCTTTCAATAGCAGATATTCGATGCTGTAGTCATCGCGCGCGGTTCTGTCATTTGTGTAGAGGATCACGGCTTCGACCGCGTGATCACCGATTATCTTGTAAAGCCGCTGCCCTGCTGGTCTTTCAGCAATTGGCACAGTGCCGCTAATCGCGTCTTTCAGTTCTTCCACAACCTTAAAGCCGCTGCGTTCGGCATACTCGCGGCATTTCTCCAATGGGGTATCAATGCTTAAGCCCTCGCGGGCTTGCTTCTGCGTTGAAACCCGCGCCACAATTACCGCCCGTTTTTGTCCATTCGCTTTCACTGTATCCATTGTTCGCCTCTTTGCTAATAGGGGCAGGGACTTAACGCCCTGCCCCTGTGCCTGTGTGCCCTAGTGCTTAATGCCGTTCGGTTTGATCGATTCACTCTCGATACTCGCAACAAATGCTGTTGCGCTTTTGCCTAGAACCTCGGCGCGTCGTTCCTCGGACAGGCCAACCCATCGGCAAATGTCGGACAGGATAAGCGCCAGATTCATTTCGATGGTTTGAATCGGTGCGCCCGTTTCTTTCTCGACCGTCTCCCGAAAGTGCTTGAGGCATTTCGTCATCGAGAAATATTCGACGCCCTTGATATGTTGCGGATACTGTGGTTGTATTGCAGACATGACTAGACTCTCCTTTGTGAATGGTTTTGATTGCCGGCTGGTGCCTTCACTTTGGTTATCCTGTCATGCCAATTCACTTTCCACAAACGAAAAGGAGCCGCGCGCTAAATAACAGCGTGCAGCTCCTTGACATTGTGAAAAGCAAAAGTAAAATCAAAAGCAGCCTGCGCGCTGGTGTTCTCAGCGTAGCGGGTTAGGGTAGCCTCAGCTTGTCCAGAGCTGGGGCTATCCGCTTTCTCGTCTGTTGTTAAAGAAGTCAGAACGCCTGTTCTACTACTGTTCATTATACCGCCCCTGTCAAGTCCATGCAAATTCACCAGCAGGCTACGACTTTTGGCCATCGTAACGACAACTGCGGAAACTGGATCGCTCGTAAGCATCGCCCATCGTCTCAATCGAGGTTTGTCTATCTGCGCACTGAAACTACCCTATTCCCCAGGGCGAAGCACTCCGTTCGTCTGTGTCTCGCTGTCTTCATCATCTCTCTCCTCCATCAGGAAGATTAGAATATCTGCCAGCATGTCTAATACTTCATCATCGATCGTCGTCTCCATTTGTGTTACCTCCTGCATCTATTGGCTATGTCTCCAGAAAAGCACTTCGCGGCAACGGCACTTTGGGGTCGGACATTTTCGCATACAGTTCGCCCCCCGTTGTATGGATTTGTCTGCTATCTTACTCTTGAAAAGCGCGCCGTTTTCCGAAAATGTTCCGCCAACCATCCGAAAACAATCCAACCTCGAGAAAAAGGTCGTGGGGACAGGCTTTTTTGCGTTGCCCGCCGCCATTGGGAGGCCGCTATCGTGCGTGGCCCCTCGACCTGCATTGCGTCGTAGTGGTTTGATAACGAATTGCCAACCGCCACTCCACCCCAGGCAATTAGCGCAGTTCATTGAGCGCTATGCTGCATAAGTCACTGGAGTCCCCAAATTGACAATGGTATAATTTTTTCGCATGCGCCATATATCTGGAATCTCACGAGCAACACCCTGTTTACTGGTTCGGCACATGGAAGTGATGGTGCTGGCGTCCTAGAAAGACAACGCATGGTCGATAATTCACCTCTCTCGGCTTCTGACCTCAAGGGAATCCTGGATCAAATCGCCCTTCCCAGTAGTTTGGCGAATCATCCGCTCCTGCGCTCATGGGTTGTCGCTGAGCACCTTCAAGAGCAGCCGAAGGCCGCCCAGTTTTCACCGGAATTCTTGATCGGCAACGCACTGGAATGGCAGTTGGAACTATGGAGCCAGGAGTTTCCGCTCAATGAGACGTACCATGACGAGTGGCTAAAAATCTTCTGCCTTAAGTGGTATTACTTCCAAAAGAAGCCTCGGTTAGCCGCGTATCAGAAACATCAAACGCTCAAGAAACTGGGTGCGGCCTTAGTGGACGCCGAGGTCCTCGCTACACTCGTTCCAGGAAAAGAAACCAAAGCTGAAGCGTTACTGGAGGCGGAAGAGTATCGAACCTTTTGGTACTCCTTCGGCAACGAGGAGGTTTTCGAGGCCAATCGGGCTTTGGAAAAGTTGACCGCCGCTTTAGGATCCTTTGCCGAGCAGATTGAAACACGGCGCGCTCATAAATTCTCTCAGCCCGCCCAACTGCCAACGGTTCCACGCGCGATCGAAAGTGCTCAGCATATACAGCAAGTTGCTCCCACGGCAAGCCCTGTCACAGCGTCAGCGCTTCCGTCAACGTCTGATTCAACGTCGTCGCGCCTCGCCGATTATCAGCAGGTACTTGATCGACTGTACCCAGTAATTCCGGGCTATAGGCCGCCTGCCTGTCGCTACGACTTGATGGGCACGCAGCAACCAGTCAAAGATGCTGCCGATGTGCAGACGTTTCTGCAGCAACATCACGCCGTGTTGATCCGTGGCAAGACGGGTATGGGCAAAACGACCTACCTGGCGCAGGTAGTCATTCCCGCGTGCCGCCAATTAGCATTGGTGCCTATCTTCGTGCCGTTGCCAGCTTACTTCGACGCCCGAGACAAGGCTGGCGATCTCTCGACCTTTGTGCGCGAGAAGGTATTTGGGCATTGGCATCCCGGCACAACGGAAAAAGATCAGTTTGCACGCGAGTTGGCTGAGGCCATTCGCGATCAACGCGCGATCTGGCTCTTGGACGGCTACGATGAATTGACGCCACGCGAACGCGGCTTGCTCAATCAAGAACTGCAGCACCTGGATCGCTTCGTCTTGACCACCCGGCAAATCAGACCCGAAACACGTCGCTCGATCGAAGCGACTGTGCAACTGGCGAATATCGATCGAAGCGAGGCGCTGGACTACATCAGCACTCGCTACTCCGCTGACGCGCGTTCGCGCATCGAGGCCTGGTGCGAGCGGCAGTATGAGGCTCCCAACGTGTTGACCTCGGGTTGGTGGCTGGAAGAGACCGCCCAGTTAGCGCATGATCCCTCGCAAGCCTTGACTCTGACGACGGTGTTGGACAAAGCCGTCACTCGACAACTATCCACGCGTGCACGCTTTCAGAGCGCCACCAGCGCTGACATCTATGCCTTAGCGCGTACTGCTTTGGGAAGCCTCGCCTTTGAGTCACTCAGCCCCAAGTGGCTGAGCGGCGAAGAGCCTGATCGCCTTAACCGCAGCCAATTGGTCTTCGCGTGGCGACGCCGATCGACCGAGCCAGACTCGATATTCTTCGAGGTAATCAGTTCCACAGGGTTGCTGCTCGAAGAAGGCGAGCAGTGGTGTTTTCCATCGGATTTGGTGCGCGACGAGTTGGCCGCTGAGTTTATCCAGGCCGAAGGCTTCATACTGAGCGGGCGAGCGCTCTATCCTCAGTACGAACGCCCAATCGGTTTTTGGGCAGCCAGACTGATGCTTGCGAGGCAGCCGCAGCGAGTTGCCGATATTCTGACCGCATTGCGCGATCTTAATGACGATCCTTACGACGCACGCTGGTCGCTGATCGTTCGGATCCTGACGGAATGCCTACCATTCGAAAATAGCCGTCTGCGCGCGATGAGACTTGAGACCGAGCAGGCACTGCTGGATTGGTGGCGCACGACATCATCCAACAGGATGAAGTGGCACATCAATATGTGGCTCTTTGCGCTCGGCTCGAATCAGATTCCCGGGATGTCGACCGGTGTGCTGGAGAATGCACTCCGCAATCTGGACACGACAACGCCTGAGCACACTTTGCCTGAACTGCTTCAACAGGCCGGCTATATGGACTTGGCCGATCGCCTAATAGAAAGTAGTCGTGTCGATCAA
>JAUQXC010000750.1 GCA_030834825.1 Thermoflexales bacterium | reverse complement strand
CGCGCCGCGCGGCAGGCGCTGATGACGCGCCTCAGCGATTTCCTGGGCGTTTGTCTACCGCTTGAGACGCTGATTGCAATGCCGCGCAATGGCACAACGCTAAACCAGGTGCCTGCCTTTGGTGGTTTGGCCGATAACCGGACCTCACAAGTGCAAATCTCGATTCGCCGTATCAGCGATACGACCTTTTACAATGGAAGCAGCTTCGTCACTGGACCCGAAGTCTGGTTGACTGCGACGAATGTGAACCCGTGGGACTATGCGCTACCGTCGTTGCTGGATGGGGCCTATGCGCTGCGCGCACAGGCGGTCGCCCCGGGTCCGATCGTCGATTCCAGCCCGGCGGCCGTTACCTTCACGTTGGATACGGCGCCACCGACCACGCCCACGCTCATCACGCCGACGCACGGCCTCTCACTCACAGCTATTGCGCCGCTCTTCGAGTGGACCAGTGGCGGTGATCCAAGCGGGTTTATTATCGACGTGGACGGCGTAACGCAAACGTTGAACAGTTCGGTGTTAAGCGTAACACGCCCGGTGACTGAAGGACTGCATTACTGGCGCGTACAGGCTTTTGATGCAGCCGGAAATCAATCGGCCTGGTCAGACCGCGCCGTTTTTAGCACGACAACGCGCAAGGCTTACCTGCCCGTTATCTTGAAAAACTATGCGACGCCAGAGCTGCCACCTATTCGGGTGTGTTCCAATACTGTGGTAAACGGCGGATTTGAGTCGGGCGAGTTTGCGCCGGGCTGGAGCTCGCTCTCGCCCAATCCGCCGCCCGCCGTGGTGATGAGTCCGGTGGCGAGCGGAATCTATGCCGCACGGATCGGCGCAGCAACCGTCAGCGAGACGATCACCCAGACATCGTACTCATCCTTTGAGCAGGCGTTGAGCATTCCGGCGAATGTCGTGACCGCCACTTTGTCTTTCGCGCGCTATCGCTGGTCGGGCGATGTCATCAGCGATACGCAATACATCGTCATCGTCGACGGTAACGGCGCTGTCGAGTACCTGATCAATGAACAGGTCCATGATCCCACCTGGGTTACGGCAGAGTTCGATCTCAAGTCGTATGCGGGACAAACCATCAAGGTCTGGTTCGGCGTCGTCAATCGGGGCGCTCACCCCGGCAGCACCGGCATGGCGCTTGACGAGGTGCAGACGCAGATTTGTGTGCCGCAATAGATCAGCATGACAGTTAACGAGAACGACAACACAGAAGATATTCCTTTTGGGGCGGCGGTTGAATGAGCACAGTTCCTCCGCCTGAAACAACAACTCAAACAGTGAGGCGGGTGCAGCCCCGATCGCAGCGCCCGGCGGGCGGGCCGTTGTGGTTGGGACCCGCGATCGGGTGCATGACGGGCGCGTGTGCCGTACTCGCCCTCGGCCTGCTGATCGTCTTCCATCCTTTTCAAGGAGGCGAGGTCGTTCAAGTGCCGCTGGTGGTCGTGACGGTTACGCCCACGCGAGTGGTGCCCACGGCGACGCTGCGTCCGACTGTGGTGCCGTCACCAACGCTGGCGCCGACCGCAACGCCGGAAGGACTGTTCGTCGGCGGCGAGGCGATGGTCAGCGGCACCGGTTCAACCTTGCGGCTGCGTTCTGATCCCGGCTTGCAAGCGACAACGCTGAAAACCGTGGCCGATGGGACGCGCCTGAAGATTCTGGAAGGCTCACGTGAAGCCGACGGGTTGCGCTGGTGGCGCTTGCAGGATCAGACGGATGGGGCAGAAGGCTGGGCGGCTGAAACTTATCTGACGCCCGCACCTTGAAACAAAGAAACCGGTTTGCTTGTCGCTTATCATTCCGTTCCTTTTGAAGTGAAGCAGCCCGGTTTCGGGAGTAGCAGAAATCTATCTGGGGTTATTCAGAAGTGTCAGAAACAAAAGAATCCAAACCGACCGTAAGCATTCGTCCCCAACCGGGACAGACCGAATTGAACTGGCGTGAATGGTTGATGCTGCTGGGCATCATCGTGGTGGCGGTGGTGATCTGTACCTATGGCGGACAAGCGGTCGTTCGTAGCTTTGCTGCGGCCCCCACCACGCCTACCCCCACAGCAACTCGCGTGCGGCAGTCCACCGTCACGCCCATTCCCTCCCCCACACCGGCGCAACCTACGGCCACACCCACACCCAACATTCCAACGGCCATCGAAAATGGCGTGTATGTGACGGTGATCGAGGGAGTGAACTTCCGGCAGGAGGCCAGCACCAGCGCACAGATCATCCGCACATTGGGCGCCGGCGAAGTGCTGCAGGTCATTGAGGGGCCGGTGTCAGCTAACGATCTCACCTGGTGGAAGTTGAAGGATCCCAATGGTGTGGAAGGCTGGGCCGCGCAAGACTTCTTGCAGCCCACCGCGCCGCCGCAATAGTTGGTCGCTGAGGCAGGGGAAAGCGTGCGTTAGCCGTTACCTGGTGAATGCCGTGCCAGTTTGAGTGTCAATTTGCTTGCCCGCAGTTCCACTGCGGGCAAGCAACCCGATCTTCGGCACACGCCCCCCATTGCTTTGATTCAGACCTGCTATTAGAAGCCAAGAGGCGGTTAACATGGCAGCCCGAACATTTCCTGGAACGTGCAATTTTTACGGTGAGACCTTCAACACGCGCACCATTGTCAGGCATCTATCCACCTGTGCCAAGCGGCAAGAATTTGAAACGAAACTTATCAAGAACAAGAAAGCCAAAGCGCTGTCGTTGTATCACCTCTACGTCGAAGGCGTGGGTGTTTTCTGGAAGTATTGGTTGCATATTGAACTGCCCGCCGGCGCGTCACTGCGCAATTTAGATCAATTCTTGCGCGACATCTGGCTGGAATGCTGCGGGCATCTCAGTGCCTTCACGATCAACGGCCAACGCTACTCCGTCAGCCCCATAACAGATAGCTGGTTCGATCTACACGAATTAGACATGAAGGCCAAATTGCATGATGTCCTGCGGGTCGGCGCCAAGTTCGGCTATGAATACGACTTTGGCACAACCACTGAGTTGACGCTGAAGGTCGTCGGCGCACGAGAAAGTTCGCGCGCCGCGGGTGGCATCCAGGTACTGGCACGGAACACGCCACCCGAGTACAAGTGCCAAGCCTGCGGCAATGAACCGGCCACCGACATCTGTACTGACTGCCTGTATGGCGGCGAAGAGCAACCCGCGCTGTTCTGTGAAACGTGCGCTGAAGAACACGAACATGACGATATGTTGCTGCCCTTCGTTAATTCGCCGCGCACAGGCGAATGCGGCTATACCGGCTGAGCCGCCAGCCCCTACTGAGCGGCGCTTCACTTGCCCGACAATTGGAAGAGTAGGATAATGAGCGGCGAGGCCACTTGCCGCTTTCATGTTGTTTGCTGCGAGCGCAGCGCCAGCCCGCTCACCCATGCCTGTTATCCACCCACACGGAGAATGATGCACCATGTCCATCGGCCAGAATGCTTTCCGCGTAGATGCTGTCTCCAAAGTCACCGGCGCCGCCTTGTACCCGGGCGATCTGGTGATGCCCAATATGGCGCACATGCAGGTTCTCTTCGCCCGCCGCCCGCATGCCATCGTGAAATCAATCGAGACGAGCCAGGCGGCGCAAGCCCCCGGCGTGATCGCCATCTTCACCGCGAAGGATGTGCCCAACAATGAATACGGTTTGATCATGCCCGATCAACCGGTGCTGGTGGGGCCGGGCAGCACCAAGAAATGGGGCGATCATGTGCGCTTTATCGGCGATCAGATCGCGGTGGTGGTGGCCGAGACCGAGAAGCAGGCCGCGCAGGCGCGGGATCTGATCGAGGTCGAATATGAAGACCTACCCGTGATCACGGATCCCGCTGAAGCCGTGAAAGACGAGGTGGTCCAACTCCATCCCGATAAGCCCGGTAACCTCCTGCAGCACTATCGCATCCGCAAAGGCAATGTGGATGATGTGTGGGATAAGTGCTCAGCCATCGTGGTGGGCGAATACCAGACGCCGTTTCAGGAACATGCTTATTTGCAGCCCGAAGCCGGGTTGGCCTATCTCGACGAGGCTGGCCGCGTGACGGTGCAGGTCGCCGGACAGTGGACGCACGAAGATCAGGAACAGATCGCCCACGCGCTGCAACTGCCGCTCGATCAGATCCGCGTGATCTATCCGGCCATTGGCGGGGCGTTCGGCGGACGCGAAGATATGTCGGTGCAGATCGTACTAGCACTGGCGGTGTGGCGACTCGCGCAGCGAGGAGTGCGCCGCCCGGTGAAGATCGTCTGGACGCGGGAAGAGTCGATCATCGGACATCACAAACGTCATCCCATGCGGCTCAAAGCGATCTGGGGGGCGCGCGCAGACGGCCAGCTGCTGGCCGCGCAAGTGGAAGCGGTGGCCGATGCGGGCGCTTATGCCTACACCTCGACGAAAGTGCAGGGTAACACCACACTGACGTGCACCGGCCCGTATGACATTCCCAACGTCAAAGTCGATACGTACACCATCTTTACGAACAACATTCCCGGTGGTGCATTCCGCGGGTTTGGCGGTCCACAAGGCGAATATGTGGCCGAGATGCAAATGAACAAGCTCGCCGAAAAACTAAACCTCGATCCGGTAGAACTCCGCTTGAAGAACGTGTTACGCGAAGGTTCGATCCTCTCAGTTGGCACGCCCATCCCCAAAGGCATCAGCATGGTCGAGGTGCTGGAGCGCTGCGCGATAGAAGCAGGCTGGATCAAGAGGCAGCCGAAAGCCGACGACGCCCAGCCAGGCTGGCAGCCTCCCGCGAAAGTATCCAACAGCGATCCCACCAAACGCTACGGGTTGGGGCTGGCGA
>JAUQXC010000749.1 GCA_030834825.1 Thermoflexales bacterium | reverse complement strand
AAAGCGGAAGGGTGTCTTAGGCGAAGCTCGATAGATCAGGCTGACGATGACCACCGCCGTCATCATCATGGCGATGATCAGACCCAGTATATTCGCGTTGCTCATTAACGCCCACAAGTTCTGGCCGCCGTCAAACAAATCGTACGTGGCCAGCAGTGTGACGTTGAAGAGATTGCTGCCCAGCACATTGCCGATGGCCAAGTCGATCGCGCCCAGGCGCACCGCCGTCAAACTGGCTGTGATTTCAGGCAGCGAGGTACTGACCCCTAAAAATAGCGCGCCTACAAAACTGCGTCCCAGGCCGGTTTCAGTCGCAATCTGATCACTGAGAGAAGACAGCCATACACCCGCCACCACGACCACCGCACCCGCGCCGAGGAAGGTCAGGTAAGTGCGGCGGCGACTAATCCGATCGTAGTGCAACACCTCTGCTTCCTCTTCCAGCACCTCCATGGCGCGCTTGCGCTCGAACACGGCCAACAAGCGTGCACCAAGCAGGTATAAGCCAATAATCCCCAGGCTGATGAAACTGATGCCGAACAGAGCAGCGCCGTTTAGCGCCACACCCACTAAGGGAGCGGCTGCGATCAATCCCATGAGCAAGATGCCTAGCCCACCGGACAGGATGTGCCCGTCCTGAACACGCGTCAGGATCAACCCGGGCTGATAGGCGACATCCATGATGGCGATCAGGGTGAGGTTGAACAAGTTGCTGCCTACGATGCCGCCAATGGCCAGGTTGGGCGCATTCAACACGGTCACGGCCGTGAGACCGGAGACCAGCTCAGGCAATGATGTGGCGCCCGCCAGCAAAATCGCGCCGACCCAGGCCCGGCCCAGCCCGGTTTTCTCGGCAATCACATCGGCATAGCGTGACAAGACACTGGACGCGGCGACGACGATGACGACGCAGATAAGAAATTGAAGCCACAACATGACGACCTCCTTTCGAAAACAAAAATCCCTTACTCGCAATGTGCAGAGCAAGGGAGCGATCAGTCAGCCAGGCCTGATCGATCAACACCTTACTCGACGGTGCGTCGAACTCAATTCGTTATCGGCGGCATGGAGGGCAATGCGTTTCAACATGGTGCGACCATTTTACCCTGAATTAGTCGGCGGGTAAATAGAGATTGGCAGGCTGCACCAACTGCGGTACACTGATCATGTACTACCTTCAGCCAAGGAGAACGCGCATGCCCACCTCACTCGCGCAAAAACTGCAGATCAAATCCGGCAAGCTCATCGTGCTCAACGCACCGAAAGGTTACCTTGAACAACTGACGCAGGAATTAAAAGACCTCACCGTCTCTACCCGCGCCGCCGGTCGGGCCGAAGCGGTGCTGCTCTTCGTCAACTCGCTGGCCGAGACAACGAGACTGACACCTCACGCGGGGAAGTTGGTCAAGCCGGGCGGCATGTTGTGGATCGCTTACGCCAAGGGATCGTCGAAGGTGAAGACCGATGTGAATCGCGATAAGCTGTGGGAGGCCGTAGCGCCGATCGGCTGGCAACCGATCCGGCAGATCGCGCTCGACGAGGTATGGTCGGCGCTGAGATTCAAGCCGGTGGAATGAAAAAGGGAACTCCCTTGCTCGAGAGACGAGCAAGGGAGTTTTCTCTTACACATCACGTCGTACGTTCACCCCGTGCCGGCGATCAACCACTGTGCCGCATTCTGCACCAGTGCCAGCACCGCATTGGGAAGAACACCCAGCGCCAACACACCCGCGGCCGCCAGGCCCACGGTAAAGTTTAACGGTCGATAGTTCACCGGCTGCACGGCATGATCGGGTTCGGCCTCGCGCATGAACATATCCACGATCACGCGTAGATAGAAGAAGGCGGCGATGACGCTGGTGACGACGGCGATGATCGCCAGACCGTTCAATCCCGTCTGCAGGGCCGCCACAAACAAGACGTACTTGCCGATGAAGCCGCCCGTCAATGGGATGCCCGCCAGGCTCAGCATGAAGATCATCATCAGGATGGCCAGGCCGGGGCTGCGCTGATACAGGCCGCGATAGGCCTGATACGTCTGATCCTCGCCGCTCTGCCGGGCCATCGCCGTTAACACTGCAAACGCGCCCAGATTGGTAAACAGGTAAGCAATGAGATAGAACAACGCGCCGTACACACCCGTGTCATTTCCCGCTGCGACACCCATAAGAATATAGCCCGCATTGGCAATGCTGGAATAGGCCAGCATGCGTTTGAGGTTGATCTGCGCGATCGCCACGACGCTGCCCAGGATCATGGTGCTGGCCGCGATGATGGCAACCAGCAAAGTCCATTCGGCCTGCAGCGGGCCAAGCGCATACACGAAGACGCGCAGCAAGGCGGCAAAGCCGGCGGCCTTCGCGCCCACCGACATGAAGCCCGCGATGGGCGTGGGCGCGCCTTCGTACACATCGGGCGTCCACATGTGAAACGGTACGACCGCCACTTTGAAGCCCAGGCCCACCAGGACGAGCGCGGCGCCAAACAACAACAGGGGCGAGACGTTCCCGGCGGCAACCTGCGCCGCG
>JAUQXC010000748.1 GCA_030834825.1 Thermoflexales bacterium | reverse complement strand
CATTCGATCGGCTTATCCCGCCTGCGCGATTCTGTCCGAAGAAAGCGGCGCGAGCGCGAATTCATCACCCTATGTGTGGATTGCTGACCCGCTAGATGGCACGACGAACTTTGCACACGGCCTGCCCATTTTCAGCGTGACGCTGGCCCTGGTGGTCGATGGCGTGATCGAGGTGGGCGTGACTTACAATCCCATCTATAATGAACTCTACACGGCGCGGCGCAGGCAGGGCGCTTACCTCAATGGCGAACGGCTGCGCGTTTCTTCTGCGCCAACACTCGACAAGGCGCTGCTGGTGACGGGCTTCCCGTACGATCGGCGCACGAATCCCAATAACAACATCCGGCAGTTTACGGATTTTTCATTGCGCGCGCAAGGCGTTCTGCGGCTGGGCAGCGCCGCGCTCGATCTGAGCGCAGTGGCCGCCGGACGGCTGGACGGATACTGGGAATGGGGAATCAACCCTTGGGACGTTGCAGCTGGGGTGCTCATGGTCGCGGAGGCAGGCGGACAAGTGACCATGCCGGACGGGTTGCCGCTTGATTTATATGCGCGCAAGATCGTAGCGAGCAATGGGTTGGTTCATAACGAAATGGTGCAGGTGTTGGCAGATAGTAGACCATGGCCAGGGTAACGCGATACGGCTGGACACCGTGCATATACTTCGTAAATGCGTGGTGTATGACTTGTTGATGGATGAGAACCAATGTAAAGCGGGTGGTGCTCACTTCGCCGGAGCCGCATAAGCGTAAGCGTCGAACTGGCGGCAGTGCTATGAGACGTAGCACAGCGCGATGATGACCCTCGACTGGCCGGGCGTTTTCTATCTGTCGCCCCTTCGCTCGGCAGATCCGCACAACTGCACAGTGATCAGACCGGGTTGTCTGTAAAGCGCCAGGAGCAAATTGACCGAAGAGCGGCGCAGGATTGTTGATTCACCCCTTAGTAATTCAAGACACGTTCGAGGTGAAGAAAATTGCCGAGGCTGGCCCCAAGGTGTGATCTAGCGTACAGATTGTTTGCCGCCCGACCCCGATTGGAGTCGGGCGCTTTTGTTGGCCGCCTTCAGGCTTTTATGTGGGTGTTGAGCGCTTTTGCTGATCTCAACGAAGTGCCCGCTAACTGTCGCTTCGATTGCCTACCCTCTCCCCACTGCGCGAGTTGATCCGACTTCGCTCACAAGGCCTGGCGCTGCATCGGCAACTGCAATTCCGCCCTTCAATCTGGCGGATCCGTTCCCGCGTGGTGATGTCCAACGGCGCTATCAGCGCGTCCAAGATTTGCAGCGCTTTCCCATCGAGGCCGAAACGCCAGGTGAGCACCAACCGCTCACGGGCACTCAACGGTTTGCCGTGCTGCTTGATCAACCTTATCAAGACACGCGGCTGATCTTGTGTGATAACTCCTGCGCTCGGGTGGCATGCTAAATTCGTTCTCCCGCAGTTCAACTGGGGAAGCTACACAATGGTCAACATGCTACCCGTTTGTGAAACCTGTCTCAAGGTAAGCTGGCCCTGCCGCCTGGACGCTACTTCCCACCTCAAGTAAGGTATACTTTCTGCCAACCACTACGTTTGCGACAATGGTGAGATAGACACTGCAACTCAACGCAGGCGGGGTTCCTTGCAAAGCAGATATCCTTTTTGGGAGGGAGGATATGGCCGTGATACGCGTTACTATCTTAGACGATCATCCTCTGATTCAGCACGGTATTCAGAGTCTGCTGTCCGACTCGCAGGACATCGAAATCGTGGGAGCCGGCGGCTCAGGCGAGGAACTGCGGCGGCTGGTTGAGGCCCATCACCCCGATGTGGTCCTTCTTGATCTCAATATGCCTGAACAGGCGAATGCGAAAAGAGGAGCCGGCAATGTTTTTCGTCCGTTTGAGGCGATGGCCTGGATCATCAACGTTTCACCTCAAACGCGCATCCTGGTCATTTCACAGCACTTCGATTTAACCACCGTTGAACGCGCGGCCAGCGCAGGCGTGCATGGGTATTTACTGAAAGACGATCGTCTCACCGAGCATCTGGCCGATGCCGTTCGGAGTGTCTATCGTGGCGGGGCATACTTCTCGGCGGCTGTCAGTGAGATGCTGCACCGCCCTCTCTCCAAAACACCACCTCTTTCTTTGACTAATCGACAACTTGAAGTGCTCCAATCCATTTGCGCCTCTCCCAATCAGAGTTATAGCGAGCATGCGGCGAAGCTGGGCATCGAAGAGAATACCCTGCGCAATCATCTCCGAGCTATCTTCGAGCGACTCGACGTAAACAATCTGGCCGCGGCGATTATTAAAGCCTCGCAGATGGGCCTGATTGACCCTACGAATCCCGGAATGAAACCGTAGCCCAGTCCAATCTGGCATAGCATTGTAGTGCTATGCCCATAGTGAAGAAATAGCATTTACTTTCCCAGCACGATTCCTATAATAAGCATCGTGCAACTGAATTTCTAACGCTGACTGTTCCGACCACAGCCTGCTTTGTGCCAATTCGGGCACCTGATCATATCAAACGGGAGGAGTAAACGACCATGGACGTCAAAAAAACGATAGCACGCTCGGTCGATGTCGCCTATCGCCTCGCTCTTGCTGTCCAAACCCATGATCCGAGTGCCCTTGAACCACGGCAGCAGAAAGCCTTTTGGGCCGTCAGCCAGATCGCGATACCGCTAAGTCTACTCGCCGTTCTGCTCGAGCCACCGCCTGGAGACCGGATCAAGTATGGTTGGTTCTAGCAAAAAATTGCCGGCGTGATTTTTAATTCGCGCGGACAGTTTTCTCACTGCGAGAAACGTTCAAGCCGATGGATATCCATTCCGTTCGAGAGCAAGTATCCCATCTTATTCGCGAAGTGGCTGCGGAAGTTGAATGGCCCGATATTGATTGTGCCATCGAGCAGACCCTTTCCGCAGCGACGTCCGCGCCTCGCCCGTCAATGCTTCCCCTTCTTCCGGCGCTCACCTATCTGGCGGCCGGAGGCAAGGGCGAAGCGGCCGTTCCGATCACCGCGAGCTGGCTTGTCTACCGGTTAGCCGCCAAGGTGCTGGATGACGTGGCCGATGAGGATGCCTCAGGGGATGTGCCGTGGCGAAATTGGCACAAAAGTCGAGCGATGAACGTCGGCCTTGGTTTGATCTTTCTGGCGCAGTCCTGTCTCTCGCGGATGCAGGCCAGTGCGGCCGCCCAACGTGAAATCCATGAGGCCATCAGCCAGATGCTCGCCTTTATGGCTCGCGGCCAGGCACATCCACCCACAAAACCTGACCTTGAGGATTACATGCGCTACACCTACCTCAAAGCCGGCGTTTTCTTTGGCACCTTTGCCTGGGCGGGCGCCCGCCTTCAGACTCGAAACAGCCGTATCACACGCGCCTTATTGGATTTTGGTTCAGCCTTGGGAACATTGATTCAGATTTACGATGACCTCGACGACTTAGTCGGTCCACCGATCATGTCCGATTGGCTATCCGGCGTTTATACGCTGCCGGTGATCTACGCGTTAAGCCAGGTGGAGCACCCCAGGCAGCAGCAACTCGTCCAGTTACTGGAGGCCTACAAGGCGGGGGAAAGTGTTCCTCCTCGAGATATCCTCGAAATCTTTGACGACATGGGGGTGCCGGCGCAGTGCGTCCATTTGGCCCAGCTCTATCTGCGAGAGGCTGAACATGCTCTACACATTTTCTCCAGCGCGCAAGCTGCACCCTTGCGGCAATTGCTCAATGAGAAGATCGCATGACTGAAGAAGCGGTTTTACCTCGCCCCATCAGCCGCCGGTTTATTCGCTTGCGTCTGCCAATCGTGCTCCTGACGCTGGTCGTGATCGTGTACTTCTGCATTTCCATCGTGACACAAATCCGGCTGGGAATTGTCGGACTGACTGAATTATCCGATCCGAGCAATGCTCAGGAAATACTGGAGGTCTTGCCGAACACCTCGGCGAGCCAACTGATTCGGCCGGGTGATCGCCTCCTGGCGGTGGATGGCTGGCCCGTCCGCTTCAACGTCGATTGGTACAACTTTTATCCCCGCAAAGATTCTTTTGAGCTAACCCTCCAACGGAATGAAGAAGTTCTAACGGTTTCCGTGCTCACGACTCCCCCGGCTTTGGATGAGTTAGCAAGCCGCGTGATTCTGCCCGTTGTTTCAGTTCTAACGTGGATTGTGGGAGCGCTGATCCTGTTGCTGGCCACGCCCAGGAATTATGAGGCCTGGCACGTCGGCTTCGTCATTCTCAGCATGGCGGTGGTGCTGGTCGGCATTGCTGCCCTGGTCTACGAAATTCCCGGCGGGCAAACGGTCAGCGGCGGCTTAATGACGATTGCGGCAGTGGGTTTTGCCGAGCTGGCGCTGTTTCCTCACCGCAACACAACTTCTCGTTCCATGCGTCGATTCTTTCGGGTTGCCTACGCCGGAGCGCTCTTCGTGAGCGCCCTGAGCCTGTTCGATATACTTGTTCTGCGGCCCATGGGCCTGCGGCTCTACCATTTGACGGGAATCGTGCCGCTGCGACTGGCCCTTTTCTATGG
>JAUQXC010000747.1 GCA_030834825.1 Thermoflexales bacterium | reverse complement strand
ATAGAGTAACCTTACTCGGGAGAGTATTCATCACAGAGCGGGGAGAAAACATGCCCGATTCACCACAGCAGTTGTCGCTATTTGGCACGCCACCCGAACCTGAGCCAAAGCCACAGCCCAAGTCACAGCCAAACACCTCGGCGGGCAAACCTGCTCCCACCGTACCGAGCGCAGACGCCCCAAGGGAGACGCCGTTCGATCAGGCGCGCGCCGCGAAGAATAAGACGCGCCTCAACACCCGCACATTGTTGGCGAACGCCGTAGAGGCCTACCACGATCACATCGCCGGCAGCGAACTCTCACCGCACACGGTCAAGTCGTTCATCTACGATCTCAACATCCTGATCGAATTTGCGGGAGCCACCCGCCCGATCGGCCAGATCGCGCAACGGGATCTCCAAAACTTCATGGACTGGTTGGTCAATGGGCGCGGCGTGCCATGCAATCCCAAATCGCTGTCACGGCGCTTAACGACGTTAAAGGCGTTCTTCCGCTGGCTGAGCGAGAATGGCGTTATTGACGAAGACCCGGCGGCACCCATCGCACACAAGCCCGTCTCATCGCCCTTGCCCGACATTCTGACAGACGAGCAAGTGGATGCCGTACTGGCCGCCGCAAACAAATTCCGGCACGACGCCGAGAAACCGGATGCGCGGGCTTACCTGTTGATCACGCTGCTGTTGAAGACCGGCATCAAGAAGAGTGAGTGCATGGCGATTGCGCTGGAGCACATCGATCTATCCATGCCGGATGAACCGGCGCTGTGGATTCGCTACACTGATCCACGCTATCACCACAAAGAGCGCAAACTCAAACTCGATGCCCGGTGGCCGCGTGTATTGCAGGAATATCGCGCGCAGTATCAGGCAGAGCAAATGCTATTTCCTTGTACCTCGCGCACGCTGGAGTACGTACTGGCCGATGTCGGTCAACTGGCCAATTTGCCCAAGCCGCTTTCGTTCGAGATGCTGCGGTGGACGTGTGCGGTGCGCGATCGCCGCGCAGGGATGAAGGAAGAAACGCTGCGCCACAAACTCGGCCTGTCAGAGATCACGTGGTATGAGACGTGGCCCAAGATCGAGAAGCTGGCTGCGCCTGCCCTGTAGCTGGACTTTTGCAAACTGGAGTCGAGGCTTCAGCCGGATTGTGCGACGATCTCCGGCTGAAGCCTCGATTCCAAAGGCAATATGCGTTGGCTACAAAGATTC
>JAUQXC010000746.1 GCA_030834825.1 Thermoflexales bacterium | reverse complement strand
CCACGAGAGTGTTTGACGAAAAAGTGCTACACCAGCTCATGAATCTGGTGTAGCGATTGGCAGCTGTGTTTTGGCAAAGGAGGCTGTTCAGAGTTTTCCCATGAAGTTGAGAGTTAGGCATTCATATACACAGGTGTGGATTCTTATGAAGCAGGTATACCTCAAGCCAGGCGTTATAGTGATTTGTTGCCTTTCCATGTTATTTCTCGGCTGTCAATCTCTAATACCCCAATCTCAGTTACCGGTGATGGTCGGTACGGATTTGCCGCCCAACTCCAAAATAACTGCCGATAACTTTACACAAGCTATCGAATTGGCGCAGTGGATCCCTCCAGACTACTCTGGATTTATCTCAACAATTGACATCTCACCGGACGGCAAGTTCGTTGCGGCTGGCTTCGGCAATGGATCTGTCAGCATACTTGACCCTCAAACCGGCAAGGCACTCTATCGAAAAAAGGATAAGCAGCATGGCACGATCAATGTCATTCGCTTTGTTCCAGCCACCGACGAATTGCTCTTGGGCTACGATGACGGAACTATTATCCTGTGTCAGGTCGATGGAACCGTCATCTGGGAAATCGAGACTGAGCTCAGGGTCTCTCATCTATCCGTGTCACCTTCTAGGAACACAATCGCAGTGACTCATCCCGGCCGGGTTGAGTTTTTCTCCACCACAGATGGTAATTTGCTAAACAAAATCGAAGGGACAGGCGCAGAATTTCTCTCTGATGAACAGTTCATCCTGGGAACGGACGAGGGTCAAGTGGAGGTGTGGCAGCTTGAGCCAATGACACTGGCAACTACTCTGGATAAGGCAAACGAAAATGCGACTGATGTTTTGCTTTCCCCAAGTAAAGAACTGATTTTAGCAAATTCAGACAACAGTCGCTCTAGCGGCGATGTGAGATTGATCCGAGTAAAAGATGGTCATTATATTACAGCACTCTGGGCCACGAAGTACATAAGCAGTATTGCTTTTTCTCCTGACAGCAAGATTATTGCGACGGCGTCTCTTGAAGATGCTGCTATCCAGCTGTGGCGGGCCCACGATGGGGCACTGTTATCCAGACTACTAGGCCATACCATGCCTGCCAGCGCACTGGCGTTTAGTGCCGACGACAAAGTGCTGGTTTCCGGGGCACACGATGGCACAATTCGGGTATGGGGAATACCATGAAGTGCCCGTCAATGCCTGAGTCTAATTATCACTGGCTTAGGCAACTTACAACTCAACACCGTCGAGTGAATAATGAATTTCCTCCGTCAGACAAGTTGGGTGCAATGGCCAATTCTGGAGGTACGCACCTTGCGCAGAAATGGCAGTGGGTTAATAAGCCTTTTGGTTGCCACCACTTTAGCAACGGCAAGTTGTGTGGGGCAGCAACCAACCGTCTCAGTTCTTCCAGAAGAAACTTCCCCGCCCACGGGCACGCTTTCCCCGCCTCGCGTCATTGAGCATGCAACGCCGGACCTAACCTTTGATACAACAGGGTTCGAGGAAGCAGGTTGTGCCCTAGATCAACAAGAGCCATGGCTGTGGTCTTGCCCTAATACAAGTGCGGTGGCAGAGCTGGGCTGTGCGCAGATCGAGCCGGATGATCTGTTGGCAGGTCTTACCCCACATCATCCTGTAGCTCGGTGTATGACGACACAAAAGCCACCCGCACAGGTTCGCCATCATTTTAAAGATATTGGCTGTCGCCGGCGTTTCTACACGAGCTATATCATGTTCAAGGATAACGCCTTTCACTTGCTTAGCACCAGCGACAATCTGCGTGCAACCTTTGCGCCCATTGAGTCAACAGAGGAAGCGCTGAGCTATGCCCTAGTAGCAACTGATCTGATGGCGTTATATGACTTACCAAGCAAGCTGAAGGGACGCCCTTACGCTTATTTGGTGAATGAACTGGAAGAAACGCATGTGGAATATGCACCCGAAGGATACGTGGTTCATCTGTATGCTCACCCTGAGCCCGGGTGTGGTTGCGGTTTTCATGTGACTGCTGCGGTGGATGTAATTGTAACCGAGGCTGGAGCAGTAAAGGAATTGGAACCGAAACCCCAGTTCCAACTTGGCTTGTGCGCTGACTGAAGAGATAGTTCGTTGCGCTGCGCTTAATTCGTCTTCACTTTTCTGATCGATAGGGGAAGAGTCCATCTTGCGCGCCGGGCCAACTGACCATGAGGACGCGGTCGGAGAGCAGGATAAAAGGCAACATGAACAACCCAAGCCTCGTTTGTAAGAAAGTAACGTTTTATTCGCCGGGTGATGAAGAGGCTTTTTTTTACCTGGCTCTCATCGATCAAGAGTGTTAAGCGCTATGAAGGTGTAGGTGATGAACTGAGGCTTTACACCACAAAAGTAAGCAACTCGGATCTATGGGAGCTAATCGGCTTATTTTACAGATACGATGTCGATATGAAACAACTACGACAATTCATCACTGGTCGAAACGAACGCCACTTCCGAGTAGCGGGCGCATTTTGGTATACGGAGATATTCAAGTGAGCCAGCGCGGCAACTTGCCGCTGCATGGCTCACCTTATTGAGCGCCGACCCAGGCAGCTCCGCCGGTCAACCGTTGTTATTTGTGACGGTAGCCCGCTGATGAAATCCCCATCATTTGGGGGACGCCGGGGCGTTAAGTGGCCTTAGCTGCATGGTCGTTTTCTCGAAACTATTGTCAGTCAACAAGGATATCCAGACATGGCAGCCTCCACACATCACCAAGACAAATCCAGGGGTGGCTGGGTCAAGATGACACCGGCCGAAGTGAAAGCATTCTCGGTCGAGAACAAGCGAGCCATCAAAGAGAAGGGCGACCAGATCATCGAACGCCATATGAAACCGGCGGCGCTCCAGCGCCGGGGACGACGGGCCGCGTTTGGCGATGTTCAAGACATCTACACCAAGTGGCACGGTCACAGCCTGATCGTTATTGCGAAACGTCGTGGCGGGCGGGTGATGAACCGCTATGCAGAAGACTTTGAGACAAAATCAGGGCGGCTGACCCTCGTCGGAGTAGATTTGTTTGACGTATCCTATTTCCGACACACCGGCCGCTGGTGGACCATCCAATATGATTGCACGTTGAAGACCGCGCTCAACTATCTTCAGAAACCCAGTCCACTGTGGCCGTGGTAATCACAAGGCCACACTCGATCGAACCCAACACACCGATGAGAACAATGGCTTAAACCTGTTCCTCTCGATCGATTCCCGCACTTCCGACACTTACACGCCGACATTCAACGCTTATCACCCAACATCAACTGCCATAACTGTGCTTCACTTGCAGGTGTTTGACCCGTTTGCCAGGCCGCTGTAAATGCGTCATCGCCCAGCGCAGCGCGTGCGGCGGCCTGATACTTTTCGGCTTCACGCCGATCCGCGGCTTCCAGCGTTCCACCTGATTCACGCAGCACTCGATCGGCCAGGCCGAACAACTGCGCGGCTTGCAGCGCCTCAGCTTCAGTGTTAAACGCGGCATAGAGACAGCCCAGGCTCATCACACACGCGGCGACATTCACCGCATCGCCGATCTCGCGGAACAACGCCAGTCCGGTGATCAAGTGTTCACGCGCTGTTGCCAGCTGTCCCTCTGCGATTTCAACCTGCGCGAGGTTGGAGATGGCCACTGCCACACCCCGCTGATGATCAGTCTGCTGCGCCAATTCCAGACTGGCTTGGTAGTGTGCGCGACTGGCAGCGTAATCACCTGCGGCCCGCAGCGATTCACCCAGCGCATTGTGCGCGTAGGCCAGACCTTGCAGCTCACCCTCGCTCTCATACAACTTCAACGCTTCACGTTGATAGTGGATCGCGCGGCCGTAATTACCCTGATACATGGCCCGCGCGCCCAGCGCCGTCAACGCACCGGCAATGCCGCGTGTATCTTCCGTTCTTTCCCACAGGCGCAGACTCCGCTCTAGATGTACTGCGGCTCGAACTTCATCACGACTCACGGCGATCAACATCCCCGCGCCCCATTCTGCCTGCGCGCGTAAGGCCAGGTGTTCTTTAGGAGCGCGCTGCGCGGCATGCAGGGCGTGTGTGGTCCAGGTATAACCCTCATTTAAGTAGCAGCGATAGCGCCAGTACTTCCACAGAGCCACACACAGACGCAGCGCCGGTCCGATACGCACTGGATCACGATCGTCGTGCAGCAGCCATTTAAGTGCCGTGCGAAAGTTGTCGCGCTCTTTCTCCAACCGATCGAGCCACCGGGCCTGATCCATTCCCATGAGCTGCGGTTCAATACGTTCAGCCAGAGTCGTGAAGTAAGCGGCGTGCAGCTGTCGTGCTGTCTCTTCAGCCTTATGCTCAACTAACCGTTCTGCCGCAAATTCGCGGATCGTTTCCAGCAGGCTAAAGCGCAATTCGCCGGCCACTTCGGGCTGCGCTTGGATCAGGCTCTTCGCCAGCAGCGCGCTCAATGTGCCGATGGGATCATCGACGATCTTGAATTCCTGCAATGCCTTCGTGGTGAAGCCGCCGGCAAAGACACTCAGTGCACAAAAAAGTCGTTGCTCGATCGGGTTGAGCTGCCGGTAACTCCAGGCGATGGCGTCGGTCAGAGTACGCTGGCGTGCGGGACGATGGCGTGTGCCGCGCGCCGTCAACGGTCGATGTTCGATCAACCGCTGCAGCAGATCTTGCGGCGTAAAGACTTGACTCTGCGCTGCGGCGAGTTCGATCGTCAGCGGCAACCCGTCGAGATGTGCGCAGATCGCAGCCACGGCCGAGGCATTCGCGGATGTCAGTGAGAAGGCGGGTTGCACGGCGCGTGCTCGTTCAACGAACAACATAATGGCCGGATAACGCTGCAAGTCCTTCAACGGTGGAAGATGAGGGGAATCGGGCAGCAGCAGCGGCGCGACCGTGAAGGTATGCTCGCCGTACACTTCCAACGCACTGCGGCTGGTTACGATGGCTTTCGCCCGCGGCGCAGCAGAGAGGACCTCGGCGATGAGGGGTGCGGCGTCGATGACTTGCTCGAAGTTGTCGATCAACAGCAGCGCCTGACGATCGCGCAGACCGTCGCGCAGTATCTGCACCTCAGCGGCTTCCGGATCGACCGGAGTGGGTAGACCGATTGAGACGCGCAGAGTCGCGGCCACCAGCTGGTGTTCGGCGATCGCTGAGAGATCGATCCAATGTGCGCCATCGACAAACTGGTGCTGCACCTCGCGCGCCAGTTGCAGAGCAAGCCGCGTCTTGCCCACGCCGGGCGGGCCGAGCACGGTGATCAGGCGCACCGTTGGATCGGTGATCAACGCATGCAGGTGATCGAGCTCGCTCGTGCGGCCGATCAAGGGCAGCAACGGGGCAGGCAAGCTGGCTGCGGCTCGTGGGGGTTGGTGATTAAAAGCGAGAGGTTGGAACGGCGCAGTGGATTCAATGATTTCTTCCGCAATGATAGCTCGCCGGGTGATGCGCGTCTGGACAGTTGCTTCGTCGGCCTGGCGTGCGGCGGCGGCCAGCTCCAACAGGCGCGCCGTCAAGTGCGACTCATCCTGCAAATTCAGGGCGGGGATGAACAGCGCCGCCAGTGTCGTCAAGTCGGGCAGGCGTTGTCCATGCTCCAGCAACGAAATTTGCGACACGCTGTAACCAACCGCAATACCCAGGTCACGCTGTGTCAATTGTGCCCGTTTCCGCAAATAACGGAGAAGCGGCCCGAAAGTCGTAAAGGCTTCAGCTAAATCGTGCGCTGCACTCATGACATGATTCTAACTGAAAGTTGTAAAAAAATGTAAACATTTAGCAGAAACTTACGAGTAACATCATGGCATTAAGTCCAAGCCGAGGAATTAACACAAACGGGGTCCGTTGCGACGTAGGCGCGTATGAATTCGACGCCCTGCCAATGACGGTAGGTAGTCTGTTTTCAGGGGGGACGATGAATCCTAAAATCGTTTATCTCATACTCAAAGTGGCGCTGATCACGAGCCTGGTGTGGACACTACCACCTGCGTCTGTGTCTGCCGCTGGCCTCGTCGGCACCGGCACGCCAGCCAGCTGCACTGAGGCGGCCCTGGACGCCGCGCTGGCCGGCGGCGGAACCATCACCTTCAACTGCGGCGCGGCACCCCATACGGTTATCTTGACTGACTATAAGCCAATCGCCGAGAACACGGAGATTCAGGGCGGCGGTCTCATTACCCTCAGCGGCGACGACACGACCTCTCTCTTCCAGGTGCTCACCGACAAAACGTTGAGTCTGAGGGACATCACCTTGCGCGAAGGTAATGGCACTGTCACCAGCGGCTTCGGCGCGATTCAAAACTTTGGGACGCTGAACCTCACCAACAGCCAGCTCATCTCCAACACCAGCCCGGCCTCTGGCGGGGCCATCGACAACCGCGGTGGGCTGCATCTCACCAACAGCGTCGTGGCCGAGAACACGGCCAGCCAATCGGGTGGTGGCATCTACACTGAGGGCGGCGCGGTGACCATTCAGAATAGCGATATTTATAGCAATACAGCCGTCAGTCTCGGCGGCGGGATCTACCATAGTGGCGGCTCAGTGAGCATTCAGGGGAGCGATATTTTCAGCAACACGGCTTTCGGCGGCGGGGGAATCTACAACTTCACCAATTCGACCCTCACGCTCAGCGACAGCGCGCTGCGTGGCAACGTGGTCGGTGCTGGTTTTGGCGGCGGGCTGGACAACAGGGGCGCGGCGACGTTGACCAACATCACCTTCAATGGCAACCGGGCCAACTTCAACGGTGGCGGCTTGTACAACACTGGCACAGCGACTCTGACCAACGTCACCTTCAGCGACAACGACTCGAATAACTACCACGGCGGCGGGTTGTACACGACTGGCACCGCGATTCTGACCAACGCCACCTTCAGCGGCAATTCAGCCGGTATCAGCGGCGGCGGGTTGGTCAACGCCGGTACAACGACTCTGACCAACGCCACCTTCAGCGGCAACTCGGCCAACAACAGCGGCGGCGGGTTGTACAACGACTCTGGCACAGCGACGCTGATCAACGTCACCCTCAGCGGCAACACCGCCGGTATCAACGGCGGCGGCATTTTCCGAAATTCCGGTACGGTGTCGGTCAAGAACTCGATTGTGGCCAATAGCCCGTCGGGCGGGAATTGCGTCGGCGCTGTGACCAACAATGGATTTAACCTCTCCACCGACGCCTCGTGCAGTGGTTTCAACCAGGTAGTCAACGTCATGCTCGGCCCACTGGCCGACAACGGTGGGCCGACCCAGACGCATCTACCGCAACCCGGCAGCTCGGCGATTGACTTTGTTGCGACTGGCTGCCCACCGCCTGCCACCGATCAGCGAGGGGCCAGCCGGCCAGTGGATGGAGACGGCGTCGGCGGCGCGGCCTGCGACGCCGGAGCGGTGGAATATGGGGCGGTTACGTCGGCGGTTTATTTGCCGCTGCTGATAAAGTAGCGACAGCCATGAAATGCACTTTGTTATCCAGGGAGGACGTCATGCTGCACATTCACCGTGGTCTATCTATTCTGATCGGCAGCGCACTGTTGGCGACGTTGTGGGGTGGCGACGCGCTGGGCGAGCGCGCCGTCGCTGCGCCACTGGGCACGACCTTCGTCGTGAATACGCTCAGCGACCTGCCTGATCCAGCGCCAGGGAACGGCGTGTGCGAGGTGGCCGGCAGCCCAACTTCTTGCACCCTGCGCGCGGCCATCATGGAGGCCAACCTCTGGCCCGGCGACGACACCATCACCTTCAGTCCGGGGCTGCCCACTCCCGCGATCTTCGCGCTCACCCGCGTGGGGCAAGACGACACTGCCCTCAACGGTGACCTGGACATCACCGGCAACCTGACGATTCAGGGTCGTGGCGCGAGCCAGACTATCCTCGAAGGGGATGGCAACGATCGCGTGCTCCATGTCATCAGTGGCTTCGTCTTGATTACCGGGCTTGCTATCACAAACGGCCAGGCTGCCTCTGGAGGCGGCCTCTATAACAGCGGCGTGCTGATCGTCACGCACAGTACCATCAGCAACAATTACGCCGAATCCGCTGTTGGCGGCTACGGTGGCGGCATCTATAACAGCGGCGTGTTGACGGTCACGCATAGCGCCATCGGCGGCAATTTCGGCCTGTTAGGTAACGGTGTGTTCGTCGCCGGCCCCACATGGCTGGACCAGAGTACCGTCCAAGGCAATAACATCATTGGTTCGGGGGTCGGAAGCGGCTTGTGGAACGAGAATAAGCTGACAGTCACTCACAGCACGATCAGCGGTAACCAGGGTGGCGGAATTGTGAATCGTGCCGGTGCGCAGCTATGGGCTTGGAATAGCACTATTGACGGCAATACCTCTACGGGTAATGGTGGTGGCATTAGTAACAGTGGTCAGGCCAATCTCTACAACGTGACGATCAGCCACAATACGGCCGACTCTGATGACGACAGCGCTGGCAACGGAGGCGGAGTGTATAACTACGCTGGCGCTACCTTCAACACGCGCAACACCTTGTTGGCCGTCAACTACCGGGGCATCACGCCCCTCTTGAATGACTGCTCCGGCGAGATCTGGTCAGACCATTCACGCTTCACATCAGTGCCGGTGGGTTGCAGCATCGTCGGACCCAGCTCATTCACCACCGATCCGAATGGCATCGGCCCGCTGGACGACAACGGTGGTCCGACGCTCACAGTCGCGTTGTTGCCCGGCAGCGACGCCATCGACGCCGCCGATCAGGTGCAAGGTTGTGTGAACTACAACAGCGTGCTGCCCACCGATCAGCGCGGTGCGCCGCGCGTTGCCGGGACATGGTGCGATGTGGGCGCGTACGAATTCGGCTCGCCGCTGCCCCGGCTGTTTCTGCCGCTCGTGATCCGCTGACAGCGTAGTGGGCGGTGTGTTTTCCGGGAGGAACAATGAATCTCAAAAGCGTTTATCTCTTGCTCAGAGTAGCGTTGATCATTGGCCTGTTATGGGCAACGCAACTAACCCCTGTCTTTGCGGGCGGCGTGGTCGGCGACGGCGTCGGGGGCGCGGCCTGCGACGCTGGAGCGGTGGAGTATGGGGCGGTGACGTCGATGGTTTACCTGCCGTTGGTAATCAAGTAGTTGGGCGGCAGCGAGGTTCACTATCCGGTATCTAGAAAGGACGGCATGATGAGCAAAGAAAACTTCAACCGTGAGGAAGACGTGATCCGCCAGCTTGAAGAACAAGAGCGTCAGGCGGTTCTCCAACAGGACTTAGCAGCGCTCGAGCGCTTGTGGGCGGAAGAGTTAATCGTGAATAATCCCCAGAATCAAATATCGCCGAGCCGAGGCGCTGTCGTGGAGCTGGTCAAGCGAGGTTTGATCCGCTACACGGCGTTCGAGCGGCGAATTGAGTCGATCCGGTTCAGCGCTGACATCGCCATCGTCATGGGCGCTGAAACCGTCGAGCCGGTCGGGGACGCACCGCGTGCCGGGGGGACTGTGGAGCGGCGGTTCACGAATATTTGGGGGAAGCAAGATGCCACGTGGCACATGATTGCGCGTCATGCAAATGTCATAGCCCCTGCCCCAGGTCATAGTGCCATTGGATCTAAGGAGTCTAAAGCATCTTCGTAGGATCCACGCTTCTCGTGAGAGCGGACACAGGTGTAATTAGACGTGCGTAATAAGTACCAACCATGGGAGGGAACGCTCATGTTGCACATTCATCGTGGTTTGTCTGTATTGATCAGCGTTGCGTTGTTGGTCTCGGTAGGAGGGAACATCTTGCCGGTCGACGCTGCACGACTCACGGCTTATCCATCGTCGGCTTTTGCAGATACGACCAACCCCGATCGATCCATGCCACCCGATCAGCCTGCGGCCCCTACGGCCAGTGGACCATCGCTGTACCTCAACGGCGCGAGCTACGTGAACGTACCGCAAGCCGCGCTCCCCGCCATCGGCGGCAGCGACCTCATGCTCGAAGCCTGGATTTATCCGACGGATGTCACCGGCTATCATGCCGTCTTCGGCAAACGCTATCCTTTCGGATATTGGTTCGGTGTCTACAACGGCAAGCTGCGCTTCTTCCGAGGCAGCGCGTCGTTTGTCGACAGCACTGCCGCGATCCCGATCAATCGCTGGACGCACATCGCCGTCAATTCCTATTTTGATCCCTACGAGAACGCCTATCTGGCCGAGTTCTACATTAACGGCGATCTGGACGGCTATCAGCTTCACACCGGCGCGGCCGCCGTCAACGACGCGTATGATCTACACATTGGCAACGATCAAAGTATCGAGTATTTCGTCGGCGACATTGCCGAGGCCCGCATTTGGTCCGGCGTGCGCGGCTCCGAAAGCGTCCGGCGCGATATGCACGCAGCGATCAACGAAAAGCGGCCGGGCCTCATCGCCAATTGGCATTTGGCCGGCGACTTCAAAGATTCGATCAACGGCATCGACGGCACACCGGTAGGATCGCCCGCTTTCGTCGGCTTTCCTTCGCCCGCACAACCGCTGTTGGCCCAGACCGATCGCTTCTTCAACATCCTGCCGCAAAATACCTATGCCACCGCCGCTGCTTACGTGCCGAGGTTGAATCGCGCCATCGTCGCGGGTGGTTATCGCAACGGCGTGCCCAGCGCGGCCATCACCTCGATCGATGCGGGCAGCGGTGCAAGCACGAACCTCGGCAACTTGCCCGCGCCGCGCGGATATGCCACGGCAGCGTACGCCGCTTCCAACGACACGGTGTACGTCTTCGGCGGCAGCGATCAACTGGTCACGACGAATTCGTTCGATTCAATTTACGCGGTCAATCCCGAGACCGGCGCGGTGCGCACTGTAGCGGCGACGTTGCCCGGCGGTCGCAACAACGCGACAGCCGTGTATCTCGATCACCTCAACAAGATCGTCATCCTCGGCGGCTGGTACTATGACCCGGCCGAACAATACGCCGATTCCGTGTACGTCTTCGACGTTGCGAGCGAAACGATCGCGACGGCGCCATTCACTTTGCCGCAGCCCGGCTATGGCTTAGCAGCGGCTTATTCACCATTGACGCAGAAGGCTTACTATTTCGGCGGCTCACCCAATGGCACAGTCTTTGATGATAAAGGCTATGCCATCACGCTGAATGCCGACAATTCCGGTTCAGTAGAAACGTTGGCCGTGCAGCTGCCCCAGGCCGATCGGGGTGGCGTGGCCGTGGAAGATCCCATCACACATCTGATCTATGTGATCAACGGGCAGACAACCGCGCGCGTGATCGCCTTCGATCCCATGACGAACGAGTTGTGGCCAACGCCGATCGAATTGCCGCGCGATGATGGCGGCAACTTACTCATTCGTCCGTATTCCAGTGTGATCTACTCACCGCGTCAACGGCACGCCTTAGTGATCGGCGGTGGCTATTACACCACGAGCGGCGCGAACAACGTGTGGCGTATTCCGCTGGGCGACGGGCCAAATGTGCCGATCGGGCATTGGGGTTCCATCAACTCCAACCTGGGCAACATCGATTACATGAGCAGCGTGTACTGGCGCGTGTCGCTGGGCCGCAAGAATAGCGCCGTGCAGTACTTCGATTCCGATTACTTCGTGCGCTATCCGGGCAATCTGGCCGCGACCGGACTCGGTGGCATGACCACCAGGCAAGACGATGGCACGACCTGGTTCAGCACCTGGAATGGCAATACCGTCAGTATCAAACGCGACACTGGCAGCGCGATCGAGACGCGTTTCACCGAGACGCGCGTCCTGCCGATTGCCGCCGACGCGCCTGATGCGGTGGTGCCATACGAAGATTTTGCGCCGTTCTTTGGCAGCGGCCTGAACCTGAAGTGGCAGAACTTCAGCGATTACGTACTGGGAACATGGCACACCAGCTTCATCGCGCCGGGAACCGGCAACTGGGATTGGACACACATCCCCGCCATTGCGCATCGCAACTTTGGTGAAGCGTGGGCCATTGTCGAGCCGTGGTACACCTCGCTCGGGCGGCCCGAATCACCCGATGCGCCGAATGCCGGGCCGGTGGCTACGCGCCCGCAGCTCGGACGGGTGTATTACGAATACTATGGCACCAACTATGCAGAAAATCTTTACGGCTTTCCCTGCGGCACGAATCTCTGGGCGAATGATCTGGTGTTTGGCCTGAACGGCGATTGGTGGATCGGCGGCAGGGGCGGCGTGTGCCGCTATGCCAATGCGTATCCACCTAATCAAGGTTTTAACGGCAATCTCTTTGTGCCCACCATCGGCACCAACGTCGTGAAGCTCTCGGTGGATGGCGATGGCCGTATCTGGGCCGCCTTGATGCCGGATAGCGCCGGCAATAGCGGTGGGCTCAGTGCTTACGAGGTGCTGAGCACGACGAACAGCCCGCTGGGCACGGTGCGCACGCAGGATTGGAACTGGCTCACCGCCCCGATCGGTTCACTCACTTCATTAGCTAACGGCTGGAACAGCGGCCTGCGCGCCCTCACAGCCAATGGCGAGCGTGTGTGGATGGCGCTAAACACCGATCCCAACAGCGGCCCGCTGGTGATGTTCTCGCCGCGCTGGCAGCAGCTCACCGGCGCGAATCAAGGATCGTTGTGGGGCGTGCGCAAAGTTTTCCTGACGCGTGGTCGCGCGTTCCTTGCGACCAACGGCGACCGATTGGTCACACTGCAACCCGATGGGGTCACGTGGGACGATCGGGCATTGGCAGGCGTGAAAGCCGTGCTCGGTGATTCACGCGGCCGCATCTGGATCGGTGCGAGTGATGGCGTGCGGCGTTGGCTGCCGGCCGGTTGGGACACGATCGATGGTGCGATCGGCACACCGCCGCTTGTCCCGATCAATGCCATCGCGGAAGATTCCAAAGGCCGCATGTGGATCGGCGGCGAGAACGGCCTGACGTTGTTCGATCGCGAACGCTGGGTCACGACGTTACAACCACCCACCGGATCGATCAGTGTCACCGCCGTGTTGGTTGATCGCGATGACAACGTGTGGGCGGGAACGACGCAGGGCCTGGCGCGTTTGAACGCCGATCAAAGTTGGACGACCTTTACCACTGCCGATAATCTCTACACCAACCACGTCTTCGACATCGCGCAGTTGGGCGATGGACAGATCGCGGTGAGCACCAGCGGCACGGGCGGCGGTCTCAGCCTCTTCAATGGCACGACCTTCGTCAAACAGACGTATCCGCCCGGCAAGGATCAACCGTTGACGGCGGATCAAACCGGCCGGTTGTGGGCAGGCGCGATCCAACGTGAGCCGACCGGGTACTATGGCCGCTTCTGGACAAACTCCGGTTTGATCAGATCAGAGGTCGTCGACAATGCGAGCGATGGCGCGAACCTCGTGTGGTTCACGCATCCTGCGGGCGGCATCAGCATTCGCAGTGCGTTCCTGCCCGCACTGGCCGATGTGCAGCCGCAGATCAGTCCGGTCAACGGCGTCGTGCCCAATCGCGGCAGCCAGGGCGACACCATCGTGATCAACGGCAGCGGCTTTGGCAACGAACGAACCGCCGTCGAAGTGATCATCGGCGGCGCACCCACCGACATCTCGTCGGTGACGGACAATCAAATCACACTGAGGCTGCGCGGCGATAATCTCACGGGCGATGTCACCGTGCGGCGCGGCAAACGAGCGGTTACAGTGGGCGGCGCCACGCCCGCTTTCTGCGCCGTGCCACGCATCACCAACGTCACACCCACCGGCGGCAACGTCGGCGTCGAGATCAAGATCACGGGCAGCAACTTCGACGTAGGCGCGACCGTGCAGTTAGGGGGTGGCAGCGTCAAGACGTTGGGGTTAAAGGGCGCGGGCACGGCCAGCGCGTGGATCGACTATAACGACACCAACGGCAACCTCGTCATCAACAACAAGTGCGCCAACACCACGGCCACGTTCAACGACTTCCGCAAGTTCAACGTGACCCTGAACCGTCTCACGCTGAATCAAGGTTACGTGGGCATGCCGTTCTTCGCAGGCAATGCCACGCTGGCTTCGGCGTACTTCAGTCTCGATCAGGCTCCGCGCGCGACGGACGTAGTGCAGGCCGATCACATCCGTTTGGAGATGGGGCCGGTGAGCAGCGCCGGGCGTGTGCCTTACGCCCGAACGCTCACGGCGACGATCCCGTATGCCGTCGGCGCACCAAACCCGGCCGTCTATGCCGACATCGACAACGCGGTGAATTTACCCAATGTGCTTTACTACGGCGCCGGCCCGACCGAGGCTTCACTGCAATTGGTGAAAGGCGGACGCACCGTCGCGTCGTCGTCGATCACCGTGCAGTATGAGCAGGCCTCAGCGCCGCGCGTGCTGCTGATCCCCATCATGCCCGATGGTTATTCGCCGCAGCTGCTCAACGCCATGAAGGCCACCGTCGATGCGAATCTGGCCGACTATCGCTATCGCATCTATCCCGGCGGCTTGACGCCCATCTGGTCGGATGAAGTGATCCCCAAGAGCCGCGTCTCAAACGCCGTGTCGATCACCATCGGCAATGCAGCGCCGGGACCGACCGAACGTAGCAAGGCCAACCTCGAATTCGAGCAAATCCGCCAGCGTTACAACAGCATGCACTGGGACAAGGTGGGCATTGCCTTTGGTGTGATCCACACTTCGATCTATACGGGTGCGGCCGGCATCGCGACGCTAGGCGTGCTGCGGCAATGGCAGGCTCGGCAGGAATGCGAAGATTCGTTCATCAGCGACGTCAAGGATTTCTTTGGCTTTGACAAGGGCTGCGGCCCGGAATTCCCACAGTTCTCCGGCTGGTCCGTCGGCGACAGTAACGCCAGCGCGAACTTGGGACATGAACTGGCCCACATGATGGGAGTGGTCCAAGGCCCGCCCAACGCTGCCGCGAACTATGCCAATTACACCTCGTCGTCGGGCGGCAATAACCATTCGGGATCGAGTGAGTTATTCACCACGACGTTGGTGGGGGGCGTGCCGACGATCGTGCCGGCCGCCTGTGGCGATAACGGCGCGACCTATACCAACAACTTCACGTTTTACCAGCGGCAGGGCGTGGCCGAGCCGGTGGTCAACCCCATTTCGGGCGTGCAAATCGACAGGCAATTCGACAACAACCCGGGCACGGCGCGCGCCAAGGCGTTGATGGCTTATGCGTGTACACTCAACAGTACGAACGTCTTTCTGGAGCCGCCCGACTTCAACTATCTGCGCGCCAATCGCTACTCCAGCCTGCGTCCGATCTATGAGCCAGGCCTCAAGCGATCTGCTCTCGACGGATTGTCAAATCCGTCGGTTGGATTTAGCAATCCAGCCAGAGCATTGATTGCCAATTCAGAACGGCTGCACATCGCCGGTGTGATCACTCACGAGATTGACGGCGAATCCGGCGCGATATGGGCGGTGGAAGTGAAAGATCCCTCGGTGAAAACCAGCGCCGATTATCTGACCGGCTATCAATTGGTCGAGTATGGTGTTGGCAACGCGGAGTTATTGCGCTGGGGCGTGCTGCCCTTGTTTGAATTACTGCCTAACGATCACGATACGCACGCGCCGACGCACGGGCCAGGCGATCCGGTTGGTTTCTTCTCGGCCAACGTGCCCAAGATCCCCGGCGTAACTCGCATCGATCTAGTGACGGGTACGCTGACGCTAGCGAGCTTCAGCGCGGGGCCGAACGCGCCCAGCGTATCGATCAGCAGCCCGGCGGGCGGTGAAAACTTCACGAGCGGCGACGTGCCGATCGAGTGGACGGCGACCGACGCGGATACTGATCCGCTGCAGGTTTCGATCGAGTTCTCACGCGATGACGGTTCGACGTGGACGCCGATCGCTTCGGCCAATTCCGGCGGCACAGCCTCGATCCCGATCGAGCAATTGGCAGGCAGCGCCAACGCCCGCATCCGCGTGTGGGCCAGTGATGGTTTCCTCAGTGGCACGCTGACGAGCAACGCGTTTGCCATCGCCGCGCAGCCGCCGCGCCCGTTCATCATTACGCCACTTGCCGAGGCGACTTACCTTGAAGGTCAAGCCGTGCCCCTCTTAGGCCGCGCCAACGATCCGCAGGATGGGGTGCTGACGGACACGCTGTCGTTGACGTGGAGCAGCGATCGTGACGGTGTGCTGGGCAACGGCGAAGCGCAAAACGTGCTGCTGAGCGCGGGCACACATGTGATCACATTGGAGGCCAGGAATAAAGAAGATCTCGTTGTGGCAACATCAGTTACAATCAATATACAGCCGGATTACGACGCCGACGGCCTGGCCGATGATCAGGAAGTGGTACTCGGCCTGAACGCGCTGACCGAGCGCGATGCGTGGGGGGATGCCGATGGCGACGGGCTGATGTACCTCGTCGAACTTAAGCGCAGTACCGATCCCAACAATCCCGATTCCGACGGCGATGGCCGATCTGATGGACAAGAAGTCGTGGATGGTAGCGATCCTGCCACAAATGATCCTGCGCTCGTTAACGTGCTCAGTGTGTCGCCACGGTCGCTGACGTTCACGGTCGATCTCTCCGCACCGGGTCAACTGCCCCAGGCC
>JAUQXC010000745.1 GCA_030834825.1 Thermoflexales bacterium | reverse complement strand
GCAGACCGAGGCGCCGCTTCCACGCCGATGAACCGTTGCAGATCGAGGACCGAGACGATGTGCCCGCGCTGCGTGACAACGCCGGACACCCACGGCGGGACCCGTGGCACACGTGTCAGCGAGCGGACCAAGGCGACATCGCGCACGTATTGCACTTCAAGCCCATAGCATTCACGGCCCAGGCGAATCACGATCAATTGCAGCTGTTCACCGGTCGTTTCCGGCGCAAGGGGTTGTGCCAGCTGGACGGCGCGCTGTTGCCAGAGTTGTGCCAGCGCCTCAGGTGTGTCGTCATCCAGCGCCAGCAGCGAGGCCCGGCTCGCTTTCATCTGCTGTCGAACACCCTCCCAATCGAACTGGCGCGACCCGGGGTCTGGCGCCGGGCGTCGAATGGGCTGCAACTTTCTTTTCAGCGTAAGGTTGCGACTTGACTTGTGCATGCTTTAATGACCTGTCACGGGCGCTTGTCCGCGGGCTGCGCGGCGCTCCATTGTTGCTGCTGGCGTATAATCGCTTCGCGTAACCGCCCCACCGTGACTCCGCCCGACTCTGGAATCATCTCCTCGGCGGCGCGGCCTTCAAGCAAGCGCCGGGCGTTATCCAGTGACTTATGAGCCTGCGGCCGTTGTCCACTGGCGTAATACAGGTTCGCCAGGCCGTAATGGCCCAGCACATTCAAGTGATCGAGATAGATCACCTTGCGCATGGAATCGATGGCTTGATCGAGTTTCTGCTGGTGTTGCAAGACCAACGCCAGGGTATAGTGGGCATTCAACGCCAGAATGTTGTTCTGCGTGGCGCGGCGACACCACTGCTCGGCTTCCGTCCACGCGCCCAGGTTGGCATACACGTGACCCAGCAAAGTGCAGGCTCGAACATGATTCGGCTGCTGGCGCACATAGGCCAGCAGGATCTCACACGCCTGTTCCGTATGACCATATTCAATCAACGCTTGAGCGTGCTCCACAGGCTCCAGCTCAACGGCGGGCAACGGCGCCGTCGGTGGTCTCGGTACCTCGGTCAAAGAGGGTAGCGGCGGTGTTTGAGAAACGAGTGGGACGCTGGGCACCCATTCGGGTTCGACCTTGACCACGGGGGGCTCTATCCAGGCGGGTGCGAACGTTGCAGGCGCGGCCTGACCATCGCGTTGATACAGAATGGCATCGGCATAAGTGCGCGCCTGAAAGTGCCGGAAGGTTTCCAAGGAATACTCGGCATGTCCGGCAACCAACCAGCCCCCCTCGACTAATGAATGGTAGAAACGTTCGATGACCTGGGTCGTGATGGCCTTGCTGAAATAGATCGTGACGTTCCGGCATAGGATCAAATTCAACAGGGTGGTGTTTGTGTCAAAGGCCGGATAGCTCGGTTCGGCCAGATTGAGCCGGGCAAAGGTGACCATCTCACGTACCGCCGGGATCAGCTCACTTCGATTAGCCGTCAGCGGCCGGAAATAGCGCGAGCGCCATTGGCGAGCGCGGGTCTCGCGAAAGGCCCACTCACCATAGGTGGCCTGCCGGGCACGATCAAGCGCTGCGGTGTTGATGTCTGTGCCCAGGATGGTAATGGCCCATTGATCGACATCGGGCAATAATTCGCGCAACAGCATGGCCACCGAATAAGGTTCCTCGCCGCTGGCGCAGCCTGCACTCCAGATCCGCAAAGTGCGTGTCGCCCGTTGGCGTTCGATGAGCTGTGGCAGGACATAGGTGTACAGCGCGTTGAACTGCCCTTCATCACGAAAAAAATGCGTCTCATTCACCGTGACGGCGTTGATGAGTCGATCGAGCTCGACGGTGTCGGGATTAGGCCCGGTTAAGCATTGATAGTATTCATCCAGGGTGGTGCAGGTTGAAGCCGCAAACGCCTGCCCGATCCCATGTTCGAGCTCGCTACGACGATGGTCGGAAAAATGCAAGCCGCAGACTTCCGCCAACAAGCCGCAGAAGCGCTGGTAATCGTTGTCAGTGAGCGACCGCAGCGGAGCGGCCGCGCGGGTCAGGCCGTTCATGACGAGACCCCTATCGTCGAAACCGTTGAATCGGTTGGCGTTTGCGCCAACCAGGCGCTGGCTTCCAGCATGGCCTGAACTTGATCGGGCTGAAAGAGATGAACGAGATCGAGCAACAACCACAGATTGCCCGGGTTCGTGCGCGCAATTCCTTGTATCAGGGGCACAGCCGGCCAATCGGCTGGCAGCACATCGGCAGCGCGTATCAGTTGATCGACACTCAGATCGAGCACACCTGTCACGGTGTCAACGATCAGGCCGATCAGCTGGGTGCCATAGGCCGTCAACAAAATCGGCGTATGCCGTTTCCAGAGCAAGGGCGGCTGTTGAAAATGGCGACGCAGATCGACGACTGGCACGATGCGGCCTTGAACGTTAATGGCGCCAACGACCGCCGGCTCAACGCCGGGCAGCGGCGTCAACCTGACCATGTCGATGATCCGGACAACCTGCTCGACCGGCAGGGCATATGTTTGCTGCTCAACTTGAAAGGCGACGACCCAGCACACTTGTGTTGTCACGGATTCTTTCCTGTTCATCTACCCATGCAAAATCAACCAGTCCAGCGATCATGCTTGACGAGTTGGAACCCCAGCGCAGGCGTGCTGGGTTAGAGCCACGCCTACGCCAACCCTGAGGTCACGTAAGTGAGGTTAAATGCTTGCTGCCACCGATCCTCTTACCAGGCTATAGCGAAGACCATTTACATAGGCCAGCGCAGCCCGCGAACATTTGCAGCACGCGACGTAGTCAGCAGCTGCGCTTGCACAATCCGATCGACTTCGGCCGCAAATTCGGCGAGTGTGTTGGCCCGAATGGCCAGGACCTGCGCGCTTTCGCCAGGATCCAGATCCAGATCACGGATCAGATCGGCCTTCTGACCATTGAGTATGCCAGCGCAGTATTCGTCACTGATGACTGCCCGACCTACCATAAACTGCAATCCATCAATTGACATGAGACTCTCCTCCTTAACATCCACAACCACCGCCGCCACCACCAAGCGGGTCAGCATACGTAACTGAATAAGATAGAAGAGTTGCCATTAGTACCATGGCAATGATAATGACGAGCCGCACCATCCCTGGGTGACGGTTGGACCAGGCGACTAATTGGTTAAGAAACAACACGAGCCGAGTTTGTGAGGTCATGGAAATCTCCAATGTTTCGAGTGTTAACCCAATCTACACCCCCGGCCCTCAACAAACCCCTCAACACAGCCTTTTAGGAAAGCAAACAAAGCACATAAAACGCACAAAAAGAGCGGACCCTGGGGGCGGGTCCGCTCTTTTTGTGCCACCTACTGTGGCAGTTAGATTTGAAAACAGACTGTTGTCAGCTGATCAGGCTCGAATACAGCGTCCGAACTCCAACGGGGGGATCGAGGCCCAACTCGGCCCGCAGGGTTTCACGGTAACGCCGGTAGTAGTCCACCACCTCGTGGCGCCGTCCTAAACGGGCGAGGCAGACAAGCATTTGTTCATGCAGCTTGTCCTCAAACGGATCTAGTTCCAGGGCCTTGGCCAGAATATCACGGGCTTCGGCTTAACGTGTTACACGCATGAGGACGGCGGCGTATTCTTGTAGAACCTTGACCTGGAGCTGGTTCAAGATGGTGCGCCGGGCCAAGGCCCAGTCGGGGGATAAATCAGCTAGATATTCCCCAGTACAAAGTTTGGCAACCGCGGCCAGCTGTCCCAGCTGCTGCCCATCGGAGGCCGGGATATCGAGCGCCAGGAGCGCTTGCTGTTCAAAGCGCGCTACATCGTATTCAGCATAAAAGTCCGGAGCCAGCCGGCATTCTTGTTCTTCCAGGATGACGACGTCGCTGCCCATGACCCGACGCAGACGATAGAGTGTCTGATAGAGATTGGCCACGGCGCGCGCCAGCGTCTTTTCCGGCCAGAAGGTCCCCAGCACTTCATTGCGCGCAATGGGCGCGCGATCAAGCAAGAAGAAGAAGAGCTCGCGCGTGCGTTGAGAGATCCATTCGGTCTTGGAGATCTCGACCCCTGCCTTAAATACCCGCCCTGCGCCCAGCGCAAACACTTGAAAGACAGGAACATCTGAGCGACTTGTCTGCATTAGCTCAGGCTGAGTCAGTGCGGTTTGCATCGTTGTGGCGCGCGCCAGCAGCGCGGTCGCGCGTGCGCCAACGGTCGGGTGATGCATCAGCGCAGTCAGCGTGTCCCGCACGCTCAACGCGGCGCTAACCAGCATTTGATCGTGCCCCACCTGCTCGGCTGTCGAAGAGGCACTCAGTAAGGACTGGGCTGCGGCCTCCATCTCGCCGGAGCGAAATTCGGCATAGGCGCGAAACAACAAGGCTTGCGCTAATAAAGGTAGCGAACCTGCGCGTTCCAAATCGCCACAGGCTGTTTCAAGCATCGCGCGCCCCTCGGCCACATGCCCCAGATCCACCCCAATGAGGCCGGCGAGCAGGGCAACCTCCACCAGTGGTAACTGAGGTGCAATCTCTTTCGCCCGTCGCAGCCACTCCAGCGCACTCAAATAATTTTGATCCAGATAATCCAAGTAGGCCAGGCTGCGATAGAGGTAGGCGATTAAAGCCAGATCATTAATTTGCTCGGCCTTGGCCAGAGCCTGTTGATAGAGATCCAACGCCGTGACACGCTTCCCCAGATCGGCCCAAAGATCAGCTTGACCAGTCAAGATGGTTGCTTCCCATTCCAGATTGCTCGCACGATGCGCCCAGTCCAGGGCCTCCTCGTAAACGGTCAGCGCCGATTGGTACTGCCCCAACATGTGCATATGCCAACCCACGTTGTTGAGCGCCAGCGCCAGCGGTCCCGGTGCTGAGCGTTCCCGCCAAATGGTCAACGCTTGTTGTTGAGCCTGCGTGGCGCGCACCGTTTGACCTTGCGCATACAAAATCATGGCCCAATCGTTGAGCGCCCAGGCCAAATCATATTGATGCGCCGAGGGCTGCAATAGCTGGACCGCTTGCTGCAACGCGTCTTCTGCCTCTTTCAGTTGCCCGAGCGCAAAATGGCTCAAACCTGCACAGCGCAGCGCTTGGGCCATGGAAGCAAGCCGTTGTTGAACGCGCGCTTGCTTGATCGAGGCTCGGACCTGGGCCAAAGCCCGCGCATATTCACCCCGTCGATAGAGCAGCAACCCTTGTAACAAATCGGCATCGACCAAGCCATCGTGATTCCCGTGCCGTTGGAATCCTGCTACGGCCAGGGTCAGGGCCTGCTCTGCGTCTGTCAGATAGCCCGCATCGAGCTTCGCGGTGGCCAGAAACAGATGCAGCCACGGAACATCTTGAGCGCTGAAAGCTAGCTGCTCGCTCCAGTGTTGGAGCGTCGCATGCCGCCCCGTAGCAAACATGGTGCGTGCATTTTGTTCGACCACCTCGATCGCCAACCTGGGCTGATCGGCCAGGAGGTAGAAGGTGACCGCGGCTTCCGGCATCTCGTTAGCAGCATACCACTCGCCGGTTCGGCGCTGAAGTTCCTTCAAGCGTGCCGGATCTTGCTGACCCAATTTCGCCAGCAGAAAATTGCGAAAAAGATGATGGTACTGATAGACAAAGGTTTCATCGCCGACCATACTGATAAATAAGCGACTGGCTTCGGCCTGTTGCAATAACCGCGCGCTATCGGCACGCCCTAGGATCGCGTTGCACTGGACCGCCTCGATTTCGGGCAACACGGCCGACTCGAGCAAAAAGATTTGTAGCGCCGCCGGCAGTTGATTGAACACTTCGTCTGCCAGATAATCATAAAGTGGGTTTTCTGCCTGATGCACGCGCATCAGGTTCGACATGAAGGCCTGCCACATCAAATGGGTTGTCAGTAAAATGCCTGTGATCCAGCCCTCCGTGCCGGCAACGAGCTGCTCGGCTTCAGCCGTGGATAGGCGGAGTCCATTGCGCAGCGCGATGAACTGCTGTACTTCGTCGGCCGTAAAGCGAAGATGTTCCTCGCTCAAGCCGGCAATTTCCTGGCGAGCCGCCAAGGCCGTGAAACGCAAGGGTGGGATAATGCGGCCCACAATCAAAAGATGAGCTTGCTCCGGCAGGCTGGTCAACAGCACATCAAAGAAACGCTTGATCGAGGGTGAGTCCTGGATCAGGTGGAAGTCGTCGAGCACCAGGATGAAGTAATCGGCCAGGGATGTTTCAATTTCGTGCACCCAGGCCGCGGCTAATTCGTCGGGGGTGATTCCCCGCTGCGCAGCCACTTGAGGCAGCGTGGACAGCATGCCCGGGAAGGCGACTTGCAGCGCCGTCGCCAGGCTGTTCGCCAACTGTGCCAGATCGCTATCCGCTTCGATCAAACGGCACCAAGCCACGGGATAATCCGTATCGTGGACGAAGTCGATCACCAGCGAGCTTTTGCCGTAACCGGCGGTGGCGCAGATGAGATTGAGCTTGCGATGAATGTTTTCGTAGAGAAAATCCAGCAGCCGTTGCCGACGCAGCAAGTCAGGTGGCAGCGCGGGGATGGTGTATCTTGAGGTGCGAAGCTGACTTTGAGCCATTGGCCCTTTCAAGCATCAAAGCAGTAGGCGACGGCCGGAAACAGCACAGCGCGCAGCTATGCTAAACCGGTCAAGCACATGCTC
>JAUQXC010000744.1 GCA_030834825.1 Thermoflexales bacterium | reverse complement strand
TCGCCATCGTTGATCTTGACCTGCAGCTCGCCGCGCAGCACGACGGAGTATTCGTCGAATTCGGGAACCTGCGCCGGTTCTGACCATCCACCGGGGCTGATCATCCGCGCGATGCTGATCTGCTGATTGCCAGTCGCTACCTGCCCAACGTATTCTTCGATCCGCTTGGGCGGAACGCCTGCGGCCAGGATGATTTTAGGTGTATCCGTCTTGATGTACATACGTGACCTCACTGGATATAGGTTGAATGGTTCCGTTGCTGCGCACTAAAGCGTGAACAGCCGCTTGCGGCTTGTGCTTCACGTCTTACCGGCTACGGTCTTTCACATTCTAGCATCACCGGCGACTTATCCTTCGTCGTCAAGCCGTGCCCGTAAGGAAACAATGGCGCGTCACAACCATAGGTCGGCAGGCTGGCAAAGTCGAACGGCAGTTGCGCATTCCAACGCTGCCACGTGAACGGCAACTTACCGGTGAACTCGTAGTCGCCAAAGAGTACATCGGCCACGCCGTGGCCCTCGGTGCCGGGCAGCCAGGCCGCCACCCACGCATCGGCCAGGGGCAGCTGTTCGGTGATCTCGATCGGGCGGCCCGTCATCATCACGACCACCACCTTGTCCGCTCGCTCGCGCATCTGCTCGATCAGCGCGAGGTCCACGATCGAGAGTTTGGGATCGGCTTCGTCGCCCACGCCTTCGGCATAGGGTTTCTCCGCGACGACGACGATACCCACGTCGGCTTTGGCCAGACTGCCCTGCGCCTCTGCTGCATCATTGAATAACGCATACCGATCGTAGACCACCTGCGATTCCGATCCAGCCAGCTCTTGAATCCCTTGCAGGATCGTCGTGCCCGGCATGACCTTGCCTTCCTGGCCTTGCCACGTGATCGTCCAGCCGCCCGCCTGCAAGCCGATGTCCTCGGCCGCTTGACCTGCCACAAAGATCAGCGGCGTCGCCTTGGCGATGGGCAGCGTCTGATTCTCATTAACCAGCAGCACCAGCGATTGGCGCACGGCCTCGCGCGCCAGTGCGCGATGTTCCGCCGAACCAATCCGATCGAAGGCTTCGGGATCGGCCAAGGGGTGCTCGAACAAGCCCAGCGTGAACTTGGCCCGCAAAATGCGAGCGACAGCATCATCGATGCGCGATAGCGGCACATCGCCATTCTCGATCGCCTTATCCAATTGATTGTAGAAATTCTGCCATTCCGTGCCCATGTACATATCGACACCGGCGTTGATGGCCTTGACGACCTGATCGTAGGAATTGCCCGGCAGTTGGCTAATACCTTCCCAATCGGAGATGAGGAAACCCTCAAAGCCCAGTTCCTCTTTCAGCACATCGGTCAACAGATATTGGTTGCCGTGCATCTTCGTTCCGTTCCAACTGCTGAACGACGGCATGATGCTGAGTGCGCCTGCATCGACGGCGGCTTTATAGGGCGGCAGATAAAGCGCTCGGAGCGTAGCTTCATCCACGCGCGTATCGCCTTGATCCAGCATGAAAGGATGATCGAAGATGTTCTGTCTGGAGGAGCCCCACGTGGTGCCACCATCGCCCAGATAGTGCTTGGGTGTCGCCAGCACCGCCAGTGGATGATTGAGATTGATGGTGCCGTCGACACTCTGCAGGCCGCGCACGTAAGCTTCGCCTAATTCTGTCACCAGCTCGGTATTCTCTGCAAACGATTCGTAGGTGCGGCCCCAACGGGTATCCTGCACCACTGCCACCACCGGCGCAAAGTTCCACTGCACCCCGACGCCTGCCATTTCATCGGCCGTCAGGCGCGCCACCTGCTGCACCAGCTCCGCATTGCGTGTGGCGCCCAGCCCAATATCCTGCGGGAAGAGCGTGCCGCCTTTGAGATGTCCGCTGCCGTGAATGGCATCCCAGCCAAAGATCAACGGAATGCCCAGCCGTGATTCCAGCGCGGCTTCTTCGTACCCGGCGATCAGCCCGAGCCACGACTCGGGGGTATCGACGCCGTTGCCATCACCGCCGGCCAACACCGAACCGACCGAGAGCTGGGTCACCGTCTTGGGATCGATGCTGCTGAACGCGGGCTGCAGCATCTGCCCGATCTTCTCTTCAGTCGTCATGCGCCCCAACAAATCCTTCACGCGCGCTTCCACCGGCTGCGCTGGATCTTGATACACCGCCCCTGCGCCTGCCGGCCTCTTCACCACCGCCGGCGCAGTCTGCGTCGTTTGCGTTTGAGTGAGCGCCTCGCCGGTTTCAGTAATGGCCGCGGTCGGCGTGGGTGGCACCAGCAGCACACCTTCTTCCGGCCCGCTGTTCTGCGGTGCAGCCTGGCAGCCGATCAAAACGATCAGCGCCACCGCCATGAATCGGATTGATTTTGCAGGGTGCTTTGCCATGAGGTACGTCCCTTACGTTTTACGCCTTTACAATCTGCCCATCTTCCAACAACAATACCCGATCCGCATACTCATCCACCAACGGATCATGCGTGACCATCAACAACGTCACTTTCTCAGTTTCGACAATTTGGCGAAACAGGGCCAGCACTTCACGCGCCGTAGCGCTGTCCAACTCGCCGGTGGGTTCGTCGGCCAGGATCACGCGAGGTTGATTTGCCAAGGCGCGTGCAATCGCTACGCGCTGCTGCTGCCCGCCCGACATTTCGTAGGGCCGGTGATGAACCCAGTTATCCAGTCCCACCAGCGCCAGGCACGCCAAGGCGCGTTGCCGGCCTGCCTGGGGCGATGTGCCCTTGATGCGCAGCATCAACTCCACGTTCTCGTAAGCCGACAGCGTGGGAATCAGTCCGAATGATTGGAACACAAAGCCCACCTGCTCGCGCCGCCAGCGCGTCAACTCGTCGTCGTTCAGCTGCGCGATCGAGTGTCCCAGCACGCGCACTTCACCTGATGTCGGTTGATCCAGCCCGCCCAGGCAATTGAGCAAGGTGGTCTTGCCGCTGCCCGATCGGCCCTTCAACGCGACAAAGGAACCCGCGCCGATCTGCAAACTGATGCCGCGCAGCGCCGGCACTTCCAACGCACCGACTTTGTACACACGCCATAGATTTTCTGTGGTAATGACTTCAGTCATGGTGTCTTGCGTTCCTCCCCCTCTCCTCGTTGAAGAGAGGGGGTCGGGGGTGAGGTCTCTATTTCTTCCACCGCTGCCACCAATGTGTGCGTTTAACCGACGTTTCCTCGCGAGCCGTGTGCGCCTTAGTCGCTGTCGCAGGTTCGTCGGGATGGGTCACCGGCCGGATCAGGATGCCGTCAGCGGTCACTTCCAACTCGGCGCGACGTTGAATGTCAAAGCGCTGCAAATATTCCCGTGGAATCTGCAAGCGGCCCGCCGAATCAAGCACCACCCACTCCACATGCGTATCCACGCCCGGATCCGCATCTGCGCTTGACGTGCGGCGCACCTTCTCAGTCGCCAGCTTGCCGTCGCGCACCGCAATGACACGATTCACGTATTGCGCGATGCCCGCATCATGGCTGACGATCAACGTCGTCAAGCCCAGCTCGCGATTGAGATCGCGGAAGATGCCGTAGATCACTTTCGCCGTGGCATTGTCCACTTCGCCCGTCGGCTCGTCGGCCAGCAGCAGTTTGGGTTGATTGACGAGCGCGACCGCAATCGCCACGCGCTGCTGCTCACCGCCGGAAAGTTCCGCCACGTGATGGTGCTGGCGCGCGGCCAACCCGACCAGCTGGAGCAACCCCTCCGCGCGGGCGCGCGCCGATCGGCCCATATCGCCGGCCAGCGTCATCGGCAGCTGCACATTTTCGAGTGCAGTGAGATAGGGCACCAAATTGCGCGTGGCCTGCTGCCAGACAAAGCCCACCGTCTGGCGGCGATAGCGATTCATCGCCTGATCGCTGATCTTCAACAAATTCTGCTGGTCCACCCACACGCGGCCCGCCGTCGGCCGATCGAGTCCGCCCAGGATGTTGAGCAGCGTCGATTTGCCGCTGCCGCTGGCCCCGACGATGCCCATGAGCTCACCGGGTTGCACGGTAAGATCGAGTCCTTGCAGCGCCTGGACTTCCAGCCCGGCGATGGTGTAGACCTTGATTAAACTTTCGCAAACAATGATTGGATCGGTACTCATGTCGGTATCAATTACCACGGAGCGCACAGAGAACACTGAGTTTTGAAAGAGATACTCTCCGTGTTCTCCATGGCCTCCGTGGTCAGCATATCAGGTCGTCTCGCCCAGCTTGATGGCTTGGAAGATCTTCATGCGCATCAACACCGCGGCCAGCACACCCACCGCGCCCAAGAATAACAAGCCGAACAACACATACATTTGAATGATGGACGGCCACGCGACCTCGACGCTAAAAGGCGGATAGTGCGCCGAGAGGCTGGCGCCCACTTGCAAATACGGGATGAATACTTGGCTGAATAATACGCCCAACGCCGTGCCCACCAGCAAACCAATCGAGATCAAGAAGATCAACTCGCTGGCCAGCAACGCGCGCAGCTGTTTGGCCGACAGGCCCACCGCGCGCAACATTCCCAACTCGATGAAGCGGCGGCGGAACGAGAACAGCGCATACAGGATGAAGCCCAGCACGGTCAAGATCGCCGCCGTTAAGAAGCCCACCGACAGCAGGCCAAACAAGCCCTGCCGTTCCGAGCGGCGCTGTTCTTGTATGATCTTCTGGTTGGCCGAGGCCCACCCCTTAATGAAGGTGTTCAAGCCGCTTTCCACCAGCCGGGCTTGATCTGCATCTCGATCGATCACGATGGTGTAGCCCCGTACGGCATACACGATGTTTTCCGCGTCAGCTCCCGGCGTCGTCTTCAACCACATTTCCTGCGGATATTCTGTGCCCGCCTGCTCCACCAGATAAGCATTGTTGCCCACGATCAGCGGACCTTTTTCCGGATACCACGACGGGAACAGATCGATCAGACCCACCACCACCACCGGCAGGTTCGCCGACCATGAATCGCCCTTCACGGCAAGCGAGAAGGCGTCACCCAGCTTCAAGCCCAATTCTTCCGCCAAGTCGCGCGCGATCAACACGCCGTTCGGATACTGGGCCAGCACATTCATCAATGAACCCAAGCGTGCCGCAGCGAAATCGGACTGCCAGTAAGCCACCTGTGGGAACGTGAGCCGATCGATGCCGAGGTAGATGACATCCTCTGGTTTGTTGTCTGCCCGCAAGACTGAGGCCGGAAACCGGGCCACGCGTGTGGCCGCGCTGACGCCGGGGATGCGTTGATAATCAGCCAGCGGCGCAAAGGTATACAGGGGCGTGCGAGTATCCGGGTTGTTGTACGTCGTGCCAAACTCGCGCAGCATCACATCGGCGCCCGTCTCGTAATACATCTGTTTGGTCAAATGTCGATCGAGCGTCTGCGCGATGGAAGCCGTGTACGCCGACAGGCTCAGCGTGAAAATCAACAGCACCAGCGGCGCGCTGTAGAAGGCCGGGGTGCGCGAGAGATAACGCGCTGCCGTGAGCAGCCCGACGCTGCGCGTGCGATTCATGACGCGCGCCAGGGCAGCCATGAACGCCGGCATAAAACGCAGCAAAAATAATGTCAAGGCAAAGATGCCCATCGACGGCGCCAGGATCAGCTGCGGATTGCGCAGCGGATCGGGCACTTGCAGCTTGTCGGCGTCCACCAGCGCCCGCTGGCTGTACAAGGCATAAGCGCCGAGCAGCGCCACAACCAACAGCAGCACATCGAGCCAGACGCGCTGCCACCACGGCTTCTGCCAGGCGCGGGCCCGCTCTTGCTTGTACGTGATGATGGTATTGCGGGCTGCATTCAACGTGGGCACGATGAATTGAAACAGCAGCACCGCCGCGATGGCGAGCAGGCCAAAGAGCAGCACCTGGGGCGTCAAGCTGACACGCAGGTTGGTGGGTGTATTGAAATTCAAGAAGCTGCGCGCGCGACCGATGGCGTGCGTGATCAAGATCGCCAGGGGTGTGCCCGCCGCCAGCGCCAGTGCGCCCAGGGCAACTCCTTGCAGCGCCGTCATGCCCGCCACTTGAAAGACCGTCGCGCCCCGGCTGCGCAGAATGGCGATCTCGTTGCGCTGCTGATTGACGAACAAGCCCGAGACCAGGCCCACGAACACCAGGATTAGGCCCAGGATAGGCACGCTGAAGGCAAACAACAGCACGGTCAGTGTGGGCACAGCCTGCTGGTAATCGTTCAAAGCGTTGAAAGGCGAAGTGCTGAGTTTGACGCCCGGCAGCAAATTGCGCACGCTGGCGCTGACGGCATCCATCCGCTTGAGCAACCCGGCAACGTCACCCGACTGCAACCGCGAACCACTCACCGACAAAAACCAATCGACGTTGTATAGCTCATCGGGCAGCGTGGCAGCCAGGCGGTTGGCGTAGGTCTCTTCAGGCACCAGCAGTGTTTCTTCGGATTTGACGTCCCACGCTGGAAGTTTGGGCTCAATCGGGATCCAGATGCCCGCGACGCGCACTGGAATTTCGATCTTGTCCCGCTCGCGCCGTGCCAGGAAGTTTTCGCCAATCTGAATCGCCAACTTATCGGCGACGGCTTGATGCACCAGTACTTCGATCGGAGCGTTGGGGGAATCATCGGCCACCGAGGGATACGCGCCGCTGATCAGCTGGATATTCTTCTCCGGCTCGCTGACAAAGCCAAAGTTGGCCCAGGTAATGTAGTACTTCGTTTTAGGATCATTGGGATCAGGCGGCAGGAACAACTGCAAGGAATCGGTGCGGAAGCGGCGCACCATTTGCAGCGTGGGCAGCCCCAATTCAGCACCCGCCGCCTGGGACAGGTACAGATCGAGCGGTTGGCCGTCGGCCCACTGCGGGCCGTCGTGCGCGCCGCCATCGAAGTGATAGACCAACGGTAGCGGCGCGTAATCGGCCGCGCCTTTCTCACCCACGATCTGTTCCCGCAGCAAGCGAAACTGGGTGGCTTCGGCATAGAGCGGCACGCTCAACACCAACGCCACCGCCAGCGTCAAGCCAACGGCTGTGGCAAAGGCCAGGCTGCGCTGCGTAGCCAGACGTCGATAGGCGACCACGAAGATCGCCTTGCTTTGTCGGAAAAACGCGATCATCTTACGGACCTATCACGACCTGGTCTGCGCTGACATTACCCGTGATCTCCACCCGATCGTGTGTCTGCAAGCCCGGCGTGATCTCGATCCGTTTCTGGCCGTCGGCCTCCTGCACCACGATAAACGTGCGCCCGCCCACGGTGCGAATGGCCTGCGGCGGCAGCCACAGGATGTCATTCTTTTGCTGAAGCACGACGGAGACAATTGCCCGATCGCCTAACGTATACCCGCCCTGCTCCGGCGAGGCGTCCAGTTTCACACGGATCTGATCGCCGCTGGTGCCGCTGCCATACGGGTAAGGCAGCTGGCGGATCACACCCGTAAACGGCTGCTGGTTGCCGATGCCTTCAAACGTCACGGTCACCGTCAGGCCTTCAGTCAACTGCTGCAGCACTTCCTCCATCACGATCGCGCCGATCTCCAACTCGCTCGTGTCGCCGATCTGAAACGCCTCGCTGGTCGTCTTCACCGCCTTGCCGGGCGTAGGCGCTTCCACGATGTAGCCGGCAAAGGGCGCTTTCAATTGCGCCTCGCGCAGCGCCTGCTCAAGGACTTTTGCCCGGGTGGACGACTCGTGCAACACCGGATTCGCCTTCACTTCATCCAGGTCCATTTGGGCCAGCTGCACTTCCAATTCTGCGATCTGGATCGCCGTGGCGCTGGCCCCTTTGGCCTTCAGGTCCTCCAGAGTCAACTGCGCCATTTGCAACTTGATCTCGGCGCGCTTCAGCGTGTTGGTCGAAATGGTTTCTTCGTACTTGGCCTGTGTGCTGACCGTAGCCCATTCGATCTCCAACTCTTTGAGGATCTTCAAATCGGCCAACAGCTGTCCCTCTTCCACGTAATCGCCCACCTCGACGAACACATTGCCCACTTCACCGTCCAGCGCGAAGCGCACGGGCTTGGAGTTCGCCGGTGCGACGCGGCCACCCAGATCAGTTCTAAGCGCAATGTCGCCACGCTGCACTTTGAAAGTCGGCTTGATGGCCGTGGGCATGGGCGTGGGCGTCGGCTCGATCGAACTTTGATCGGACGTGCAGCCAATCGCAGTCAGGCTCAACAGTAAGGTCAGCAATAGAAACACTTGGCGCATGGCATGAAACCTTTACCTCAGCCCCGTCCCCTCTCCTGAATGGTATCGTATTTCTGGAGAAGGGGGTCGGGGGATGAGGCTTTTTAACTCAACGTCACTTTAACCTTCACTTCGCCTGCACCGTCCGCAGGCAGCGGCACGACGTTCCCAGCCACAGCTTGGCCATCCACCAGCAACGAGACCTGATTGCCTTTGCCCGCTCGCTGCACATCGATGTCATACGTTACGCCGCGATACAGGCGCTTGGCTGTAAAGCCCGACCAGTCGCCCGGAATGACTGGCGCGATCTGCAGGCCTTGCAGTGTAGGCTGAATCCCCAGAATGTACTGCGTGATCGCCGCAAAGTTCCACGCCGCCGTGCCAGAGAGCCAGCTGTTCTTCGCCTCGCCATGTGTGGCGGCATCCTTGCCGGCGATCATCTGCGCGTACACGTACGGCTCGCAGCGATGCACCTCGCTGATGGCTTCCCGCTTGGACGGATTGATGCGGGAGTAATAATCGAAGGCCTGATCGCCATGGCCCACCCGCGCTTCCGCGATCATGATCCAGGGGTTGGTATGGCAGAAGATACCGGCATTCTCTTTGTAACCCGGCGGGTATGACGAGATCTCGCCTAAGTGCACGTAGTAACGTGAGTAAGCAGGTTGCTGCAGGACGAGGCCGTGCGGCGTTGCCAGATGTTCATGCACGGCGACCAGCGCCTTCTCCGCGCGACCATCCTTCAAGCCCAACCCGGCCATGATGCAGATGCCATTGGATTCAATAAAGATCCGACCTTCCTCACACTCCTGTGAGCCGATTTTGTTGCCGAAGGCGTCGTAAGCGCGCAGGAACCAGTTGCCGTCCCAGCCCTGCACCTTGACGGTTTCCTCCATCTGATCAGCCGCAGCGCGATAGCGTTGCGCTTCGTCAGGTCGCTGCCGGTGATCGGCGATGTCCGCCAGTTCATGCGCAGCCAGCACGAACAGGCCGGCGATGAAGACCGATTCGGCCACCGTGCCTTCGCGGTTCGTCGTCGTCTGGAATGATTCGCCCGGTTCCTCCGAGAAACAGTTGAGATTCAGGCAGTCATTCCAATCGGCGCGGCCGATCAGCGGCAGGCCGTGCGGGCCGAGACGATCGATCGTGTACTGGAAGCTGCGCTGTAAGTGTTCATACAACGGCGTGGCCACTTCCACTTTGTTGTCGTAGGGCACCTGCTCGTCGAGGATGCTCCAATCGCCACTCTCTTTAAGGTAGGCTGCCACGCCCAGGATCAGCCAGGCCGGATCGTCGTTGAAATTGCCGCCCACGTCGTTATTGCCGCGCTTGGTCAACGGTTGATACTGGTGATAGGCGCCGCCGCTTTCCAACTGGGTCGCGGCCAAATCGAGGATGCGTTGGCGCGCGCGGGCAGGCACCATGTGCACAAAGCCCATCAAGTCCTGGTTCGAATCGCGGAAGCCCATGCCGCGCCCGATGCCCGACTCGTAGAATGAGGCGGAACGCGACATGTTGAATGTGATCATGCACTGATACGCGTTCCAGATGTTGACCATGCGATTGGTGTGCTCGTCAGGCGTGTTGACTTGCAGGATGCCCAACAGACCCTCCCAGAACTTCTTCAAGTCCGCAAAGGCCGCGGCGACATTGGCCTGATTGAGATAGTAGGCAATGATGGGCTTGACGGTCCGCTTGTTAACGATCTGGGACTCAGGTGGATCAAATTTCTGATCGCGTGGATTTTGATGATAGCCTAAGACGAAGCTGATGGTGCGCGACTCGCCCGGCTGCAGCGTGACCTTGACATGGTGCGAACCAATCGGCTGCCAGCCATAGGCGATCGAGTTGGTCGACGTCCCCTGCTCCACAACCAGTGGCTCGTGCCAGCCGCGATAGGCTCCCAGAAATTTCTCGCGCTGCGTATCGAAACCGGCCAGCGCTTCGCTGCACGCAAAGTACGCAAAGTGATCGCGTCGCTCGCGATATTCGGTCTTGTGATAGATCACCGTGTCTTCGACTTCCACCTGCCCGGTGTTGAAGTTGCGCTGATAGTTGGTGGCATCATCCTGCGCATCCCACAAGCAGAACTCGCTGCTGGAAAAAACGGACAGTTGCGCGGCTGCCTGGCGTTGATTGGTCACCGTCAATTGCCACACTTCCAGGGTTTCACCCAGCGGCACAAAATACAGGGTCTCGGCCTTAATTCCTTCATATGTGGAGCCGATGATTGAATAACCCAGGCCGTGGCGACAGGTGTAAGCCTCCAACTTGCGGCGGGTGGGCATCCACGAGGGCGACCAGTAATCGCCCGTCGCGTTGTCACGCAGAAACAGGTAGCGCCCGCCCATATCGAATGGCGCGTTATTGTAGCGATAGCGCGTCAGACGGCGCAGACGCGCATCCCGATAGAATGAATACCCCCCGGCAGTGTTGCTGATGATGCCAAAATATTCTTCGCTGCCCAAATAGTTAATCCACGGCAGCGGTGTGTCCGGCTGCGTAATCACGTATTCGCGGTTGACATCGTCGAAGTGTCCGTATTTCATGAGCTCCTCGCAAAATGTTGAAAAATAACGGCTGGCGCCGGGCAACAAGTCGGCATTCAACAGACCACGGACTCTCCCAGGACTCTGGGGGTCCGGCTTGAGCGTTTAAGGTGCGCTGACGAGCTTCACCAACTCTGGATCGATCACACGGCTGTGTCCGTCGACCAAACCGAAATCCATCTGCTTGTACGACCAACAGGCGCGCCCAACTTGATGCTCGCGCAACAGGCTGATGAAGTCACGGTGCCAGTTCAAACGGGCCGTGCGCGGCGCGCGGTCGATCACGCCGAATTCGCCGCAGTAGACGGTTTCGCCAGTCGCCTGTGCGAAGTCGAGGGCGGGCTGCAGCGCGGCGGCCAACACCGCCCGATCGAGTCTCACGCCGACTGCGCTCTGCAGCCAGCCGTTATGCTCTGGATGACGTGCCAGAAAACCTTCCAAGCCGGGGCATTCGCCCGGATAGTCAACGGTCGTGTTATATTCCAAGGTGGCGGCCACCCAGGGCGCTTTTTGGTGTGTAAAGACGATGGGCGCGTAATAGTGGAACGTGTATAGAATGTTTTCGTCCGCCGGGCGCTGCAGCTCCTGGAGTTGATCGGGAGCGTTGTAGTGATTGCCACCCAGAACGATGACGTGTCGGGGATCGACGGCGCGGATGCCGCTCACCACTTGCGCGACCAACGCGTTCCACGGAGCGCTCGTGGGCAGCACAATCTCATTCAGCAATTCAAAGTACAGCCCATTGCCTTCGCCCTGATAGCGCTGTGCAATGGCCTGCCACAAGTTGACGAAGCGCGTTTGCAGTTTCTGGTCGCTAAAGAGCGCGACCCGATCCAGCGCATCAAATTTGTAGCCCGGCGCTTGATGTAGATCGAGAATCACACTCAGGCCCGCTGTCTTGCACCAGGCCAGACAACGATCGATGTAAGCAAAACCCTCTTCCTTGTATTCCCCCGGCCGGGCGTCATCCTCCAGCACGGGATAATCGATGGGGAGACGAACGTGGTCCATGCCCCACCCGGCGATCTGCTCGATGTCGGTTCGCGTGATGAAAGTGCGAAAGTGCTCATGATCAAACAAGCGGTACTGCGACAACCAACCGCCCAGATTCACACCCACCTGACAAACATTCGTTATAGTCATCTCAGGCCACCCACATATCAAAAGTATAGAGCAGCGCCAGGATACTCATGATCAGCGTGCTGCCCAACGTCCAGGCTCGATCGAAAGCGGCGTGACGTCCCCAGCGGCTCAAGACCAGATAGTTGGCCGGAACGATCAACATGTAGCGCAGCATGCTCTGCGGCCAGCCGCTGAAGACCGCAATGGCGATGGCCGTCAGGCCAAACCAGGCCACACCCGGATAGTGCCGCAACGTCAAACCACAGGCGGTTAGCGCCAAGGCAACCGTGGCAAATTCCAAAGCGTAATAGACTGCGGCCTGCGAATTCGTGCCGGAGATGGCGGCCCAGGCTTCACGCCAGCGCTGCCACGAATCCTCGATCAGGAATAGGCCCCGCCCAAAGAAATTCTCTTCCACGGCCCGGAAGTTGACGCCCCACGCGGACAGACTCCACACCACATAGGCGGCCACCGGCAACAGCACCGCCAGCCCGCGCCATAACACCTGCCGGTTGATCGGTTTGCCATGCAGGCCCTGATACCAGGTGAGCGCCAAGGGAACAATCAATGCCACACCGACCGCACGCGTCCAGACAGCCAACACGGCCAGCACGGCCGCCCACCCTAACTGCTGGCGACGCAGCAAGGCCAGCGAACAAAAAACCAATCCGACGAATAGACCTTCAGTATAAACTTGCGCCAGAAAGAAACCGCTCGGAAAGATCAGCAGGTAGAAGGCTGCCCTAATCGCGCCGTCCTCGCCCAACTCTTCACGCGCCAGATCGTATAGGCCGATCATACCCAACAGCGTGCCCACCAACGCGACGAGGATGCCCGCGAGAGTCGCGGTACCGATCGGGGTGAGGCCCAAGATGCTCAACGGGATCATCACCACACCCATAAGGTGGGGATAGAATGGGAAGAACGCATAGTTCTGTGAAACTGCTTCGCCCGTCTCGCGAATAGGGATGCGGCGCATGATCGGATCGTCATAGCCGCCCACTGCGATCGAGAGGTAGTATTCCGAATCCCAGGCGACCTGCTGATTCATGAACTTGTCGATCAGATACGGCTTATCGTCCTGGCTATGTGCGCCGGTTTCGCCGGGCGTCCACTCCAAGGCAAAGTCAGGCCGGCGCAGCAAGAGACGTTGCGGGACGACATTCTGGAACACGATCAAGATCGCGGCCCAGGCCAGCCAGATGAGGAGGAGTGTGCGAAGCGACTTCGACATGAT
>JAUQXC010000743.1 GCA_030834825.1 Thermoflexales bacterium | reverse complement strand
ACTCTCCAGTGGAGGGTCGGACAGGGCGAGCGCGTCGCCGGTGCAAAGCGCCCGGATACGACGAGACGCCGACCCGAGCGCCAACCGTCAAAACTGATGCTCAACTTTCGCAACGGAACAGGTGCCTTGCCTGCCTACCTCAATCCGAATTAGCAACAGGCTCACCGCTGCGACATCTGCTGATTCGATGTCTATCCATTGAGCGCCTTCATCCGGTTGCTGACGCACAGGGCGCATCTTTGGAAGGACGCCGGTTAGGCCGACGATTGCAAGGAAAGCACATAGAATGTAAAAGATCGGCTGTTTCTATTCGCGGGGCTTTAATAAACGAAGTGACGCCGAAATCTCGTCCCAGATCTTTTCTCGCCGCGTTATCATTTCCTTCCCGGAACAGGCGGCCGATATCGCATATCCTACGCCGTTTAGAACAATCATATATTTCTTTGACCACACGTTATTCGGCATTTGGTAACGAGCCCACACGTGTTCCTTTTGGCCCACAACGATTCTACCAAACACACAATCGGTGAAATTCATTTGTTGAGCATATTGGCGGAAAAAGTATTCCAAGAATTGCAGAGGAGGTTCCGGCTGTATTATCTCAATGACGACATTCAAGTACTCGGTTGGCCCAGTGGAGAATTCCATATCTACTTTGGGAATCCAGCCATTCATAATCGCGAAAGAAATTGTGGGTAATAGTGGAAGTTTTCCCGTATAGAGAGACCACTCAGCGGGCAGGTCAATCTCGAAGCCATATTTTTCGTTTCGATAAGTGCCCATGATCTGCTTGTTTTCAGGCGATTCTTTCTGGGCCTAACCTTTTCACCCACTGACTGTGGGATGATACTTTGGGCTGCACGTATTATACTGCGATGATTAAGAGTGGAACAATTGTTGAATATCACCTATCGCACCGCTTTGGGTGTCATGACCTGCGCGGGTGTGACGTTGCGCAAGATGAGGAAATAACCTGCTCAAATGGAGTCCGCTCTACACCCTGTCGGCCAGCCAGGCCCGCAACAGCGCCGCCCGCTCGGTTCGACCCATCTGGGTATACGCTTCAACCTCGTATTCCAGGTCCAAGACGGGTACGACCAGGCCATTCACTTCCAGCCAGTGGCGATGTTCTCTGATGTCGACGGGTTGTTCCCAAACGCCATTGACCAGCTTCTCCAGCGCACCCATGATCTCGACTTTGACACCGGCCAGCTCATACTCGCCCAGGTGAGAGCGGATGCGGTCTGACGCCACATACCGCACCGGCGTGACAGCGTGCTCCGTAAACAGCTCGGCCAAGCGGTAGGCGCCCTCCCGATCGGTCTGGATGTCGAGATCATGGACTTCAAGCGGCACGCCCTGGAGGGCCATGCCAGTACTCCCGACGACGGCCCAATCGATGCAGGAGTCACGGGTGCGCTCGACGATCAAGTAGATAGCGAGCAGATGAGATGCGGGGATCATATTAACCTCAGAAATGGCAGAGAGACCTCAAAGGTTTTAGAGGACAATCAGGTAAACATCGATCATCGTTCGATGTAGATTGCAGGCAAGGCTGGATAATCAAACAAAACCTTTGAGGTCTTGAACCGATGACGGCCTGCTTCCTACTCTTCTTTTCATCACTTGTTTGATAAGGCCGAAAACACCACATGACTACTAAAGCCCGGCTCTACTTTCACGACCACCGGTTTGAACACTCCGGGCGGCAGGTTAGGTCCATCGCGCTCGTAATCGTACTTGAGAGCGCTCTCGATATCATGCGCCACGGCAAAGGGTGACCCTGAACCACAGAGCGTTAGTTCGGCATTCAGTGCATAAAAATCGGCCCAACCATTGATGCCACCGCCGCACACGAGAAAACCGCCGTCGGGCTCGCCGCCCCAAAAATTGTGGCGCGACAACCACTCCCCATCGCCGATCTGCAGAGTTTCGTCCTTCCAACGCTTAAGACCTTCTTCAAAATCGACTAAACCAGAATCATAGATGATGAGATACTCACCTGGTTCAACCCCGGTCAGTTCAAAGCGTCCCTGCTCAGACGTTTAGTCATTGGGTTATCAGCAAACGGCTGTACGACACCGGTGACGCGCACCACTGCACTGGGCATCAGCGTAGCAGAGATGACAAAGTTTGAAGGCGCTGAATTACGGACAGCCATCACGATGAGGAAGAGGGAACCCACGATTATCACCATTACCACGAGGGCCAGTTCACTCAGCGCTAAACGGGAACGCTTATTGTTCGTCATGAGTAGTCTGCTTTCGTTCCCTGCTACGGTGCATGTACCTCAAAATCCGTAAACTCCACTTCAGTCGCCGCCGCGCTTTGGAGCGCGTCGACGCCCAACCCGATCTATCCCGGATCGATCGCGACCGACAGCATCGTACGCAGCGTGGTTATTAAAAACCGGCGGGCGGGCGGATTCTAATCGGCGCATTGAGATCCGAAAGATCGTATTCCAGATCGAATACGGACTTCGTCGTCTGAGCGGCAGAACGCGTAGGTACCGCCAGCCCGGAATCGGCGCGCGGTTTATACCAGTCGTTGGTGCGCAGTTGAACGCGCAGCCGGACTCCAACGACCGGTAGATCAGGCTCATTGGCCAGCCATAAGTCACCCTGCGCATGAGCGGTTAGGTGAGCAAAGCCAAACCCAACCAGGCCCGTCACGTTTTCATCGATCAGATAGTGCTTGCAGCGGATACCGTCAATGACCTCTTCACCCGCCGACTGCAAGCGGCGGAAGGCTTTCTCAATCCCTTCCCAATTGCCGTGCATGTCCTGCGCTTCCCAGTAATACGCCAGCCGCCACTCACCTCCGCCGACTCTGCCCCAGGTCTTATCGCCAATCACGATCGTTTCAACCCGGGTGGAAGTCGCAGCGCCCGGCAGGCCTGTACCGGCCATGGTAATCGTCGTATGCATGGCTGGCGGCTGCTTGACCCAGGCATGCGTGACCTTCCATTGAATATACTCAGACTCCGGCTCGGTTCCCAGACGCATCCTGAATTGCAGGCGATAGCTGGCCAGCTCATTCCAGCCGACGATGGTTGGCCGCTCAAGGGTCGACGTTGGTGTAGGCGTGGGCGTCGTGGGCGCCGGAGTGCGAGTGGGCGGCGCTGACCGTGTGGGAGTCGGTGTCCATGTTGGAGGAAAGCGCGAGGTCGCCAACGCCGTAGGCGCTAACGCTGCGGCCTGGGTGGGCAAAGGGCTGGCAAGTGTGATGCTGCTCGGCCGCGGACTGAGGATCAAGGCCAGGGCGCTGCCCACAATCAAGCAGTTCATTACCGCTACAACTGCCAGGAGACTGATTTGCCGGCTGGTCAAGCCGAAGTAGCGGCGCTTGCGTGTGATAGGTGGCATACGCTTCTTTCATGAGGCGAGATTGTCACGCATAGCAGTATAGAAGCCCCGCGAGCGCCGGTCAACTGTCGAATGTCATATCAGTGAATGCCACCTATCTGAGATCATCTCGACAGCGGAGCCGGTGGCGAAATCTCACGGCGCACGTACTTCAAAATTCGTAAACTCCACTTCGATCGTATCGGCGCTCTGAAGCGCATCCACGCCCAATCCGATCTGCCCCGGCTCGATCTCGGCCGACAGCATCCCCACCTGCTGGCCGTTGATGAAGAACACAAAATCCGAGCCGCGCCCGATCACCTCCAGCCGATTGGTGCGACCGGGCCGCGTATCGATCAACGCACTGCTGACCAGCTGCCGCTGGTAGATGCCGGTGCCATGCACCTCCAATGCCTGCCACAATCCGGCGGGCGTAATGCCAAAGAAACCGTAATCGTCTTCGACGTGACGAAAGGTCAAACCGTAAGCCACCAGATCCACCGTGGGGTCCGACTCAAACGTCACATTCACCGCTGCGACAAAATCCGTGACAACGGGCGTATTGGTCGGTATGAGGTTGAAATACGAATTGCCGTTATCGACCTTCACCGCCCACTGATAGCGTCCCGCCTCGATGGTCGAGGTCACGGCCAACGAGCGATCTTGTTTAAGACCCAGCGGCCAACCCAACTGATTGTCCACAAACGATTCACGGATGAGGCTGGGCCAATCGGCTTTTGCGGCGACGATGGCTTGGGCCGTGGCCCGCGCGGCTACTGTAGCCGTGGCCTCAGCCTGAGCTTCAGCGGTCTGCGTCGCCTGAACAGCAGCTTGCGTCGCTTCTTCACTCATTTGCGCTTGCCGAGTCACCGTCGCTTGCGCCTGGCGCGTACTGCGCACTATCGCCCCTGTTGTCGGATCGTCAGCCGGGATAAGACTGGGCGTGGTGTGTGGAACAGGATCGGACGCAAGATCAGCCCCACAACCCGAAACGAAAAGCAGCAGCAGGAGAAGGCCCAACAGCGTGCGGCGAAACGTCGAGAGTGTCATGCGTTTACCCGTTGTTTATCTGTTGCCATTACCTTCACTCCGATCGCCGTCAGTATAGAATCAATCACGACACGCGTCAACTAATGATTCGATCTGTACATAGCATCAAAGTGCCGGTGACTTATCCGTGCCTGCTCCAGCCGGGTGACAATCCGGCAGTTGGGAACAGCGGATTGTCACCCGAAGGGGCCTTAAGCAGGCGCCAAGGGTCTTACTGCTCATCTCAACCGGCGCAAAGCGATGCCCAGGCGCTTAATGGCTTCCTCGATATCGGCGGGTTGCTGTGTGGCAAAGTTAAGGCGCAGTCCGTTGTCTTCGACTGAGTCCGCTGGAAAGAAATCGCGGCCCGGCGCAAAGGCCACGCCTGCTTCACACGCCAGCGGCAGCAATTCCGAGGAGGACAACCCAGCAGGCAAGCGCAGCCATACGAACAAGCCGCCGTGCGGCGGATTAAACTGCACACTGGCGGGGAGCTGACGTTTGATGGATGTTAACATTGCATCGCGCCGCTGGCGATAGATCTGGCAGGAGCGCCGCAGATGCGCCTGATACCGTCCGATCGTCACATAGGCTTCCACCGCGCGCTGAATGAGATTGGAAGTAGCGAGGTCACTCGCTCGCTTGAAATTGACCAGCCGATCGTAGATCGGACCTGTGGCCACCAGGAAACCCACGCGCAGCCCCGGCATCAACATCTTGGAAAAAGTGCTGGCATAGATCACGTGTCCGCCGGGATCGAGAGCCTTGAGCGCGGGCTGGGCGCGTCCTTCGTAACGTAGATCACCCACGAAATCGTCCTCCAGGATCGGCACGTTATAGCGATCGGCCAAAGCTAGCAGCTGCCGGCGACGCGGCGTGCTCAGGCAGCTGCCCGTCGGATTTTGAAAAGTCGGCATCGTGTAGATCAACTTGATCAGGCGCTGCTGCAGTCGCTGTTCCAGGCGCTCGATCTGCAAGCCTTGTGCATCCAGCGGCACACTCACGATCGACAGATTGAGCGCGCGAAACAAGTCCAGCGCCCCGGCATAAGTGGGAGTTTCGACCAGCACCTCGTCGCCGGGTTTTAGTAATAGCTGTGACACCAGCGCCAGACCCTGTTGTGAACCGGAGGTGATGAGAATCTGATCGGGATGCACCGCCATGCCCTGACTGGTCAGCACATGCGCGATGGTGCGGCGCAGCGGCGCATAACCGCGCGGATCGCCATATTCGAGCGCCGCTATACCGTCGCGGCGGATGACAGTCTGCATGATCTTGTGGAAGTCTTTGACCGGAAACAAGTGGGGGTCACCGGTGCCATTCGCCAATGAGAGTGGATGAGGCTGCCGGGCCGCCGCCAACAGCTCATCGGGAGTGGGCGCGGAGACGCTGCGCATCTCCGCGTGATGCCAGCGCGGCCACGCGAGATCGGATGAGGTGTGAGCTACCGGCGCTGGTTGAAAGCGCGGCAAGACATAGGTGCCGCTGCCCGATCGGGTGTAGATCAAGCCATCGGCTTGCAGTTCAGCATAAGCGGTCTCCACGGTCAGGCGATTGAGGCCCAGATCGCGCGCCAAGGTGCGCGTGGCGGGCAGACGAGTTTCCGGGGCGAAACTGCCCGACAGGATACCCTGCCGCAAAAAGCCTTCGATTTGTCGATACAGGGGGATGTCACTATGACGATCAAGTGGTAGACGCATACTTTCACTCCCAGGTGGCCTGGTCAATCTGAGGCCAGAGTGGCTCTATCGCCGCAGCCGATTTTCCTTATAATACGATCACTTTTTAGATCAGGATACCCATATGACACCGGCTCGATCTCAGCTGACGCGCGGCTACTCCATCGCCCTGCTCAGCGCCGTCATCCTCTCGACGACGGCCATCTTCATCCGCTATCTCACACAGACTTATCAGCTGCCGGCGCTGGTGCTGGCCCTCTGGCGTGATGGGATTGTCGCGCTCACGCTGCTGACGGTGCTGGCACTGTTTCGTCCGCGCTTGCTGCGTGCACGTCAACACCTCCGCTACTTGATCGGCTACGGCTTGGTGTTGGCGCTCTTTAACGCCCTCTGGACAACCTCGGTCGCGCTTAACGGAGCCGCCGTCTCCACCGTACTCGCTTACTGTTCTGCCGCATTCACGGCATTGCTGGGTTGGTGGTTCCTGAAAGAGCGTTTGGACTGGGCCAAGCTCGTCGTCGTGGCTTTGTGTCTGGCCGGCTGCTTTCTGGTTTCGGGTGCATTCGATCCGGCGGTATGGCAATCCAACTTACTGGGATTATCCGCCGGCATCCTCTCTGGATTGATGTATGCCGCTTACAGTCTGCTGGGCCGTTCGGCCGCGCAGCGCGGTTTGAATCCGTGGACGACGCTGTTCTATACCTTTAGTTTTGCAACCGGCTTCCTGTTAGTCTTCAACCTGCTGCCGGGAGGGTTCGTGCCGGGCGCGGCCCAGCAATTCTCTGATTTCTTCTGGCTGGGAGAGGCCTGGATCGGTTGGGGGGCACTGTTCCTGTTGGCGGCAGGGCCGACGGTATTGGGCTTCGGAACTTACAACATCAGCCTGACCTATCTGCCTTCCAGTGTGGCTAATCTCATCGTGACCTCGGAGCCGGTCTTTACCGCAGCAATTGCCTACGTCCTGTTGGACGAGCGGTTAAAAGAAATTCAGATCATCGGCGGGCTGTTGATCCTGAGTGGTGTGATCTTCTTGCGGATCTATGAAGGGCGGCTGGCGCGTCAACCTCAGATCGAATCCTATCCGCTGGTTGAGCAAGTTTCCTGACTAGAGGAGCATCACGTTACCTCAGGCCGCTCGCTCGGATACTTCTCATACAGGCGATTGACGATGACGCGCCGCAGCCGCATGACGGCTTCATGGATCTCGACGAACGAGGTGTAGATCGGCGCGAGGCCCAGGCGCAGGTTGTCGGGATAGCGGAAGTCGGGGATCACGTTGAGATCTTCAATCAAGGCCCGATCGATCCGCAGCGCTTCAACGTGCCCCAGGGAGACATGCGATCCCCGCTGGCGATAATCACGCGGCGAATTCAATGTCACACCGATCGGCTTGAGCAGTTCCTCCCACAACCCGATCAGATATTCCGACTGCGCGACCGATTTCGCCCGCAAGCGATCGAGGCCCGCCTCCAACAGAAGATCGAGCGCCGGTTCGACTGCGGCGAGTGAGAGGATGTTCGGCGTACCGGCCTGCCAGCGCGCCATCCCCTGCGCGGGTTGATATTGCAGTTGGAAATCGAACTGCCCCCGCTGGCCGAACCAACCCCAGATCGGGCTGAGCAACTCATCCTGCAAATCTTTCCGCACAGAGACAAACGCCGGAGCGCCCGGCCCGCCGTTGAGATATTTGTACGTGCAGCCCACCGCCAGATCCACTTTGCACTTACTCAACTCCAGCGGCAGTGCCCCGATCGAATGGCTCACGTCCCACAACATCAACGCCCCGGCACGCTGGGCTGCTTCGGTAATCGCGGCCATGTCGTAAACGTAGCCGCTCTTGAATGCCGTGTGTGTCAACGTGACGAGCGCGGTGTCGTCGTCCATAGCGGCTCTCAATTGATCAGTCGGAATGGCCAGCCCATCCGCGGAACGCACCACGTGCAAGTGGTGGCGGTTACCCAACAGCTCGAGCGCGCCCTGCAGGAGGTAGACATCCGACGGGAAGTTGAGATCGTCGGTGATGATCTTGGAGCGGGTGGGCCGGGCACGCAGCGCGGCCACGACCAGCTTGAAGAAGTTCACCGAAGTCGAATCGGCGGCGATGACTTCATCGGTCCGAGCGCCTAGCAGCTGCGCGATCTTCGCGCCGACGCGCTGTGGCAGCGTGAACCAGCCTTCGTTCCAGCCACGAATCAACCGCGAACCCCACTCGTGTTCCACCGCTTCGCGCAGCCGCTCAGCGCTGCGCTTGGGCAAGCGCCCCAGCGAATTGCCGTCGAGATAGATCAGATCGGGGTCGTCGATCACGAACTCACTTCTAAATCGCGCCAGTTCGTCGGCGTGATCCAGTTCCAGCGCATAATCCCGATCGATGCGAAGGGTCATATCCAGCCTTTCATTGTTTCACCCGCCCGAGAATGCTCGCGCCTGAGATCGGTCCGAAATGACGTGAATCCATACTATTTGAGCGATTGTCGCCCAGTACAAAATACTCGTTAGAACCCAAAGTGGCTTGAGCATAATCACGTCCTTGGGGAAGCATGATGTATGGTTCATCAAGCGCCTTACCACTAAGGTAGACTTTATCGTCGCGAACCTCTATGGTGTCACCGGGCAGGCCAATCAGACGCTTCAGCAATGGAGGGGCTTGATCACTGGGATTTTGAAAGACGATGATATCGCCGCGCTGTAACTGCTCAACAGAGACTTCTTCAATCAAAAGCCGCGCCCCTTCTGGAATGGTAGGCAACATCGAAACTTGATGCATCAAAAATATGCGTGGCGTTGGCGCACGCCGCCAGAACAAACGATACCACAAGCCATCTGAACACAAACGCAAAATTCCGATTCATAACCTTGTCTCCCGAAAGTTGATTGCACACTGTCGCAGGAATGTTTGGCCGAGCGGAACGTCATGCCCGAGTGCCTTAATCGGGCATCCAGCCCCTGATTGGCTATGTGCGTCAGTCAAGCCTCTGGATTCCCGCTAGAAATGCGCGGGAATGACTTTGCCCGGGCGCTGAGTTGCTGGCAACAACTGATCTCCGCTCCCCGACCAGCTGATCACTGCGCCAAGCGGCCCACTCTGCTGCGCAGAGACATGGGCATTATACAGCCTCCACTTGGCCACCAACGTTGTAGAATTAAGGCATGATACGCTCAAGGAGTCTGCCTGCATGACAAATTCACAGATTCAAGTCAACCACCTCGTCAAGACGTACCAGGTTCCCGTGCGCGAGGGCGGTCTGCGCGCCGCCCTGCGCAGCTTTGCCCGCCGCCAATACGACACCGTCGAAGCCGTGCGCGATGTCAGCTTCAGCATCGAGCCGGGTGAGATCGTCGGCTTCATCGGCCCCAACGGCGCGGGCAAGACCACCACGCTGAAGATGCTGGCGGGCCTGCTGCATCCCACTTCAGGCGAAGTACGCGTGGCCGATCATGTTCCCTGGGAACGCCGCCCGGAATTTCTGCGCACCATCAGCATGGTGCTGGGCAACAAGAGCCAGCTGATCTGGGACATCCCGGCGCTGGATACCTATCGCGTGTTGGGCGAGATCTATCACCTCACGTCCACGGCCTATCAACAGCAACTCGACGAACTGGTCGAGTTGCTGGATATGCGCGAGCTACTGACCAAGCCGGTGCGCAACCTCTCGTTAGGCGAGCGCATGAAATGCGAACTGGTCGCGGGCCTGCTGCATCGGCCGCAAGTGATCTTTCTCGATGAACCCACGCTGGGCCTGGACATCTCCATGCAGGGCCGCCTGCGCCGCTTCGTCCTCGACTACAACCAGCGCCATGGCGCCACCGTGATCCTCACCAGCCACTACATGGCCGACGTGGTGGCGTTGTGCCCGCGCGTGATGTTAATCCATCACGGGCGCTTGCTCTACGACGGCGGCTTGGCCGATCTCGCCGCGCGCCTGGCGCCCTTCAAGTTGATCCGCGTGGGGTTGAGCAACGGCCACACAGATTTCTCTCCACCGAGCGGCGTGGAAATACTACAGCACGAAGACGATCACCTGGAACTGCGCGTGGCCCGCGCGGCAGCGCCGGCGATTATGGCGCAGCTGCTCAACACGCTGCCCGTGATCGATCTGGTCGTCGAAGATCCGCCGATCGAAGCGGTGATCGATCAAATCTATCAGGAGGGTGCAGCCGTGCTCAAGACGGCTGAGCCTCCAACGGGAGCAAGTGAGGAGGGTGCGCTATGAATCATCGCGGCGGCTGGGCGCTGATCAAACGATCGTGGGCTTCGTGGTTGCAATATCGCAGTTTCTTTTTCGTACTGGCCTTCGGCTGGATGATTCCACCCTTGATCTATCTCTTCGTGTGGACGACGGCCTCCGAGCCGGCACCTATTGCAGGCCTGACTCCGCCGCAGTTCGTGGCGTACTATCTGGTGCTGATCCTCGTCAATCAACTGACGTTCGCGCAGACCAACTGGACGGTGGGCGATGTGATCCGCATGGGCAGCTTGAACTCGTGGTTGTTGAAGCCGATGTCGCCGCTGTACAACGCCATCGCGAGCGAGGTGGCGGGCAAGATCGTGATGATGGCGTTCGTGGTGCCGGTCTCGATCATATTAGCGATCGTTCTACGGCCCGAATTGACCACCACGCCAACACAAGTCGTGCTCTGCTGCGTCGCATTGAGCAGCGCGTGGCTGCTGCGCTTCTTCTGGGGGTTGTGGCTGGCCTGCCTCGCCTTTTGGGCCACGCGCGCCGATGCACTGCTGGCGCTGCAAGACGCGCTGATCTTCCTGCTGGCCGGCGTCGTGGCCCCCGTGGCGCTGCTGCCCAGCGCGATGCAAACGATCGCGCGTGTGCTGCCCTTCTACTACATGGTCGGCTTTCCGGTCGAGGTACTGACCGGACAGCTCGCTTCCTCGGAAGTGGCAACAGGCTTCGTGATCCAGGCCGCGTGGTTGATCGTGGCGGTGGTGCTCTATCGCCTGGTGTGGCGATCGGGCTTGAAGCGGTACTCGGCGATTGGGGGATGAACGTCGTTCATCGTCATTGCGAGCGTCCTGAGCGGAGCGCAGCGGAGTCGAAGGATGCGAAGCAATCTCATCCTAACCGACCAGAGATTGCTTCGTCACATTCTTCGACTACAGCCGCAAAAAGCGCGGCTTCCGCTCAGAATGCTCCTCGCAATGACACGAAAGGAAAACCATGCGCTATCTACGTTTAATCAAATACTTCATGCTGTCCTCGGCCCAAGCCGATCTGGCGTATCGCGCGAACTTCGCGATCGGGCTGTTGAATTCTTTGTTGAATCTGATCGTCGGCGTGTTGGGGCTGGCGGTGTTATTCAGTCAGGTCAATACGCTGAACGGCTGGACGTTCGCTTCGACGCTGGCGCTACTGGGCGTCTATCTGACCATCAGCGCGCTGCGCGGCTGGTTTATCGGTCCCAGCCTGGAAGTACTGGCCGGGATCGAAGGCGATGTCTGGAGCGGACGCTTTGACTTCACGCTGCTGCGGCCCATCAATACCCAGTTCTTCGTCAGTGTGCGGCAGTGGAACTGGTTCGCCTTAATCGATCTGGCGTTGGGTCTGGGTGCCATCGGCGTAGCAACGGTCCAATCGGGAGGCGCGCAGCCGCTGTCATTTCTCGTGGCGGCAACAGCGAGCGTAGCCGTGTTGTACGCGATCCTGCTGATCTTCACCGCGCTGGTCTTCTGGAGCCCCGGCCTGCTGTTTACGTGGGTCTTCGATGCCATCATGCAGCTGGCCCGCTACCCGATCGGCATCTACCCCGGCTGGCTGCAATTCGTGCTGACGTGGATCATCCCCGTAGCGATCATGACCACGATCCCCGCCACGGCATTGACGGGCGATATTCAGCCGATGAGCTTGATGGGCGGCGTGGCGCTGGCCGTGATCTTGTTCATCGCTGCATCCGTGTTGTTCCGCCTGGGCGTACGTCGGTACAACAGTGCATCGAGTTGACCTCATTCCCAGCACTGCCGCATCAAACGCGCGGCACCTGCTCCCCCCTTCTCCTGAAATATGCTGTCCATTTCAGGAGAAGGGGGCCGGGGAGATGAGGTGCCCTCCCACCACGCACTAAGGTTGTGCCTGCCTAGGCTTTTATCGAAACGATCTCCCTCACCAGACTTCTTGAAGCAAACGCTACTCCATAATGTCCGCTGCCGTGCACCGCAAGTGCGCAATTGAGGCCTGAGCAGCAGAAAAAACCCTCCTCTTGCACACCAAGGTTGTAAAATGGGGTACACTACCATCGTGGAGGCTGCTTCATGTTCGATCAAATTACCATCAAGAACGCGCGACTGCACAATCTCAAGAACGTTACCCTCAGCATTCCCAAGAATCAACTGGTGGTCTTCACCGGTTTATCAGGTTCAGGTAAATCGACGCTGGCGATCGATACGCTGCACAAGGAAAGCCTGCGCCAACTCTTTGAAGCGCTGGGCATGGTCGATTATGCAGGCAAGCCCGACGTCGATCGCATCGAGGGCCTGTCGCCGTCCATCGCCATCGAGCAACAGGCCAACAACCGCAGCCCGCGATCGACCGTGGGCACTTCGACGGAAGTCTTCACCTATCTGCGGGTCTTGTTCGCGCGCCTCGGTCATCGCCCCTGCCCCAACTGCGGCGCGGATATTCCACCCATGTATGGTGTTAGCGAGGACGGCGCTGGAAGCGCAAGCCCGAGTGAGGGTCCCGGCGACGAAGAAGATTCAGGCGAGACGTATCCCTGCCCGCAATGCGGCACGCTGGTGCCCGAATTTACGATGGGCCACTTTTCGTTCAACAAACCGGCGGGCGCATGTCCCACCTGCACCGGCCTCGGCACCGTGCATTCGCCCAACGTCGATCGCATCGTCGATCAAACCAAGACTATTCGCGCCGGCGCGATCTGGGGCTGGGAACAGTTCCACTTCGATCGCTATATCGCGGCGATGGAGGCCGCCGGTCAGCATTACGGCTTCAAGTTCGAGGCGACACTGCCCATCCAGCAATATGGCGAAGTACAGCGTGACTTGCTCTTCTACGGCGTGAACGGCGCGCAGTTCAAGCGGCACTTCCCCCACGTCAAACCGCCGACCACCGTGGCTGGTGGTAACTTCGAGGGCGTGGTCACCAATCTCTTGCGCCGCTACGCCGATCAAAATCACGACGAAACGTACCGCGAGAAGCTGTCCGACTTCGTGAGCGAGCGCGTCTGTCCTGCTTGTCAGGGCACGCGCCTCAAGCCGGAGAGCCGCGCCGTCACAGTGTTGGGCCGCACCATCATCGAGGTGTCCAAACTGCCGTTGGATGAGTTAGGCGCGTGGCTCGATCAACTCCAGCCGTCGGTTACACCGGATGAGTGGATCGTCACCGAACCGATCGTGATCGATCTGCAGGCGCGCGTGCAGCGATTGGTCAACGTCGGCGTCGGCTATCTCACACTCGATCGCGACTCGCCCTCCCTCTCGGCCGGAGAAGCGCAACGGCTGCGACTCGCTTCACTGTTGGGGTCGGGCCTGACGGGCGTGTTGTACGTGCTTGACGAACCGACCATCGGCCTGCATCCGCGCGACAACGCGCGCCTCATCGCCGTGCTGCGCCAACTGCGCGATCTGGGCAACACCGTGGTCGTCATCGAACACGATCTCGACATGCTGCACGCCGCCGATTTCGTGGTGGACGTGGGGCCGGGCGCGGGGCGGGCTGGTGGACGCATCGTCGTCGCCGCGACCCCCGATCGGGTGGCCGAGACTGCAGAATCGATCACGGGACAATATCTCTCCGGCCGATCGCGCATCGCCGTCCCCAGCGAGCGTCGCTTGGGCAACGGTAAACATCTCACCATTTGCGGCGCACGTGCGAACAACCTGAAGAACATCACCGTCGATGTGCCGCTGGGCAAACTCGTCGCGGTGACGGGCGTATCGGGATCGGGCAAATCGTCGTTGATGCTGGACATCCTCGATCGGGCAGCGCGCCAGCGTTTCTATAACGCCACTGATCTGCCGGGCGAACACGCCGCGATCGAAGGCTGGCAGCATCTCGATAAGATCATCACGATCGATCAATCGGCCATCGGGCGCAGCACACGCTCGAACGCGGCCACTTACACCGATGCGTTCACCGGCATCCGCGAGGCGTTCGCCTCGATGCCGGAAGCCAAGCAACGGCACCTGAGCGCCAAGCATTTTTCGTTCAATGTGCCGGGCGGACGCTGCGAGCGCTGCGAGGGCGCAGGCTTTCTCATCGTGGAGATGCATTTCATGCCCAACGTGCAAGTGCGCTGCCCAGCGTGTCACGGTCGGCGCTTCAAGAAAGAAGTGCTGGCCGTGAAGTATCGCGGCGCGGAGAAGCATCGCGGCTATGACATCGCACAGGTGTTGGACATGACCATCGAAGAGGCGCTGCCGATCTTCGCCGATGTGCCCGCGGCGGCTTCACGTCTAGCGTTGATGGTCGAAGTGGGACTCGGTTATCTGCAACTGGGCCAACCCGCCACGACGCTGTCCGGCGGTGAGGCGCAGCGCGTGAAACTGGCAAAGGAACTCTATCGGCGCGCAACGGGCCGCACGCTGTATCTGCT
>JAUQXC010000742.1 GCA_030834825.1 Thermoflexales bacterium | reverse complement strand
GTGTACAAGAACTACGATCCGCGCGCCAAAATCATCAAACGCACGGCCGACGAAGTCTTCCAGGTGACGGGCGTCAACCCGTTGCTGGAGATCGCGCTGGAGTTGGAGCACATCGCGCTGCAAGACGATTACTTCGTCTCGCGCAAGCTGTATCCCAACGTGGACTTTTACTCCGGCCTGATCTATCAGGCCCTGGGCTTCCCGATGGAGATGTTCCCGGTGCTGTTCGCCATTCCGCGCACGGTGGGCTGGCTGGCGCAGTGGGTGGAGATGGTCAACGACGCCGATCAGAAGATCGCGCGCCCCAGGCAGATCTATCTGGGCTACAACAAGCGCGACTACGTGCCGCTAGGCAAGCGCTAAACGAAGAAACCGGGTTTCTCCAAAAGGATCGTTCAATTCCTTTTCAAATGGAGAAACCCGGTTTCTTTTTCAACCTCTCACGGGCGCAACCGCGGCCAATACGTCCGCACCAGCAGGAACAGACCCAACCCAATCAAGATCACCGGCCCCGTGATCGCCGCCGCTTGCGGACCGGTGATCAACACCAAGGCCCCGCTGACGGCCAACAGGATCGCCACCCACATCGCCCAACCCATGTAGGGATTCGATCGCGTGGCGAAACGGACCAGCGCAAACACGATCGCCAGCCCAAAGAAGATCACTGCCGCCGTCACCTGCCCGGATAGCTCACGCCCGGACAGGACCGTGATCAAAGCGAGGACGGTCAACACCCCGCCTGGAATCAACGCCCACCACATCTGCCGATCGACCAGGTAGATCAGCAGGAACGGCAAGCCGAGGCTGAAGAGGAAGAGCGCCCCGGCCTGCCCGCTGGTCATGAACTCGTTTTGATCATTGAAGATCAACAGGGTCATGCCCAGCAAGACAAAACCCGGAATCAGCGCCCACCACTGGCGGCGATCGCTAACGAAGGTGAGCAGGAACAGCACCGCCAGGAACCCAAACGCAAACACCCAGAAGGAAATTTGCAGTGCTCCAAACAGGCCCAGCTGCTGCGCCAAAAAGAACGCCCCCATGGCGATGAGCGCCACACCCCAGATCATTCGACCACGCATGATATCGTCTCCCTGTGTCTTACATATATTTCACGATTGAGCGAGCGACTCGAAGTCGCGCCTTACGGGCTGAACCCGATCGTCAGCCTTCGCCGACGGTGATTACGCCCGCGTAGGCGGGCGATCAGACTATGGTTCGTGAGGTGCGAATTCATTCGCCGACAACTCGTCCTGGCCGAACGTCTGCAACGTTTCGAGATAATGTTCCGGCAAACCGATGTCGTACCGTTTGCCATCGACGATCAAGCCGTGGAAGCCGTCTTCCTGCCGTAAGCGATCGAGCGCGGAGGTCAGCTGGAACTCGCCGCGTTCGCGCACGTTATGCTGGATGTGCTCTGCCAGGTAGTCAAAGATTTGCGGCTTGATGATGTACTGCCCGAACAACGTCAGATACTCATGCTCCGGCAGGCCCGGTACCAGCAGATGACTGCGCGCATAATCGATGGTGGGCTTTTCGGCAAACTCGTTGATGTTGAGCAACTGGCCGCCTTCCAACCACACGCCCGCCACCGTGCCAAACGCGGCGATCTGATCCTCCGGTGTGCGGCGCAGACCCACCAGACTGATACCATGTTGATGGTACACATCCAGCAGCTGTTGCGCACAGGACCGTTCGTTGTGGGAACGATACAAATGATCGCCCAGCATCAACAAGAACGGTTCGTGGCCGATAGCTTCTTTGGCACAATGGATTGCATGCCCGAAGCCTTCCTGCGCGGTCTGCGTCACAAATTTAACATGCCGCCCGATCTCCAGCAAGTGGCGGGCATAATCCTGGAAGTGGCGTGGCAGTTTGTTGTAGTTCTCGATCGAGATCTGTTCGTTGAAGAACGATTTGAATTCGTGCAGATCATCTGCCTGCACAATGATGATCACTTCCTCGATGCCGGCCTGTAGCACCTCTTCGACGATCAACAAGATGGCGGGTTTCGCCACGCCATCGCGATCGATCACCGGGAAGAGCTCTTTCTTGGTCGCCTTGGTTGCCGGGAACAAGCGGGTACCGTAACCCGCCGCCGGGATCAGCGCCTTGCGCACCTTGCGCGCCGGTTGCAGCGTCAGATTCAGCGCCGAGAGCCCCAGATCGCGTTCGATGATCTCAATCACGGCCTGTTGATCGGCGGCGCTGCGCGCCAGGAACTGCGCCGTGCCATCGCCCTGCGAACCGACGCCCTTGCCGCCGTAGATGTGCGGCTTCAACGGTTCATAGCTCAGCACTTTGTGCAACACCGGCGAAGTCAGTTCTTCCGGGCAAATCGGGGTGGCGTACCGGTCGAAGAAAGCCTGCGCCTCCACCATCAGCGCGCCCAGGCGCTCGGCATTGCCCGCCCGCAGCGCCTCGATCGATTGCTGGACGATGCGCTTATTGATGGGACCCAGCAGTTCCTGCACACCCTGCTCGATCTCATTCTCGGCCGTCGGATAGCAACGATTGAGTTTCTTGAGAATTTCCAGCGTGTCTTTGCGCGCGTGCAGATCGACGACGACGTAGTACAGTTCCCGGCTGACTTGCAGTTCTTCCGTGTCCAGCCGATCACCGTCGAACGTCATCAGCACCGGCCGATTGCCGAAGGCACAGCCTTGATCCATGCGCCCACAGCGTGACGGCGTGGTAATCTCGCCTTGATAGGCCAACTCCATCTCGCCGCGTACCGTCAGCTTGAGGTCATACACGCGATTGAAGGCGCGCGCCGTCAAGACGCAGATGGCGGCGCTGGACGACAGGCCCTTCTTCATGGGCAAATCCATCTTGTAGTTATCGATGGTCAGGCCGCGCACGCGATAGTTGGTGATAACCTGATAGGCCACGCCCGCTGCATAGCTCCAAAAGCCGCCTCGCCCGGCTTCCTCTAACAGCGCCTTCGGCTCCATCGGGATTTCGTAAGGCCCCACGCGCGCGCCATCCGGCGTGACGGTCGTGAGCACCAACAAGGTGGGATGGGCTGCGACTTCGGCGTGAATACCCTGATCGGTTCCGCAAATGAGGGTGTAACCTTTTTCGATCTCGGCGTTGATGCGGCGGTAACCACCGGCCCAATCGGAGTGTTCGCCAAACAGGCAGATGCGTCCGGGGACGAAGATTTTCATGAGGAGTGTCCTTGCACTATGAATTGCGGCAAGTGTAGCCGTGTCACACTGGGATGTCAACCGGTTCGCCCGCCTGTTCGCCCCAGGCTGTCCCTTCATTTGACATTCCTCTAACCTCGTGTATGATTTGAGCGCGCCAAACCTGGGCGCAATTCTTATACAGGGGGATTACGCATGTTTGGCAAAGAAAAGACAGCCACATCCTCGACCAGCTTGCCGACCATCACGTCTGTGCCCAGTGGTGGTGGTGGCGCAGCAACCAAGATCGAAACCGTCATCGGCCCCACGGCCAACTTCAAAGGCACCGTGCAGAGTGACGGCGGCCTGCGCATCGACGGTGTGTTCGAAGGGACGATTCAGATCGCCGGTAACTTGATTATCGGCGAAAGCGGTAAGGTCATCGCCGATGTCAACGCGCAGAACGTCTCGGTAGCCGGGGCCTTGAAGGGCACCGTGAAGGCCGCCGGTCGACTGGAGATTCTATCCAACGGCCGCGTGTGGGGCGATATCTCCGTGGCGTCGTTCCTCATCGACGAGGGCGGTTTCTTCCGCGGCCAGAGTATCATGCCGGGCGAACCTGATATGCCGATGCTGGAAGCGCCAGCCTCTGCTTCTACGGGGTACGTTAACGACTAAGCCGTTTTACTCCTGCGCTAGAAAAGACGCCGATCGATCTCAGGACGATGGGCGTCTTTCATTACATGCGCCGGGAATTTCGAGAGCATAGTCACAAGGAGCATTGAGATGAGTCCACGATGGTCGTTCGCTCCAGCGCTTAGCCTCATTGTTTTGCTCGCATTTTCAGTCGGCTGTTTTCCACAGTCTGAGGCTTCTGAACCCGCCCAGCCACTGACTTGGCAATTAGTGGGCATTGGAGACTGCACGGGGCAAGATGTGGCCATGACGGATGGTTCTACACCCGATAATTCAAAAGCCACGCCAGGTCATACGGCGATATGCTGGGATAGCGTTACCTATATCAACGAAGGTGATCCGGGAAAAGCTTTCTGCGCTTATAAGAAAGTAAGCTATGACAGCTGCAAGGGCGGCAGCAACCCGGGGGAAATGTTTAAACCTGTCGCTCCCTAGAGCTGTTTCCAAGTTGATTTACGGTGTTTCTTGCTTCCGGCGGATGGTCACATCCGCCGTTTGAGCCGCTGGATGTGGCCATCCAGCGGGAGCGAAGTCGTAAACCAAACTGGAATTCGCTCTAGTGACTAATCCTGCTCTTGCGTCTGCGGCAAGTTCGATCGCAAGCCGATCCAGCGGGGCAGACCTAGCTGCAGGGTGCCCCACCCAGCCAGCGCAAACCCGATCGAGTAAATCAACAGCACCCCGGTCAAGATCGCTTCGCCGGCCCGCCACATCAATGCCGCTGTGACCAGGGTGTAGAACGAGAGGCCAATCTCGAAAATCGCCTGCCACGTCTGACGCGAATCGCTGCTGACAGTCGCTTTGCCTGCGCCGCGCTTGGGCGTGCGCTTGAACTCACCCGATCGATTGATCAATCCTTCGAGGACGTTCAGGCCGTTGTTGAAGGCCAGGCCAAAACCCACCGCCATCAGGAACGGCAGGAACAGCAATTTGCGGAAGCCGCCTTTGCCGTGCAGCGCGAACTGCGAGACAAGATACTCACTCGGCAGGCCGAGGCCGCCAAAGCCCAGGAAGGCCAGCGGCATCTGCTTGAACAGATCAGGTTGCAGGGCTAGGGGCAGCCACAACACGATCACGACCAACATCATCAAATGCGCCGCATAACCGCTCAGGTACATCAAACCGCCCAGCTTCTGCGCGGGTGACAGATTCGATCGTAGCAACGGCAGCGAGAGTTTCTTCAAGCACTGCGCGCCGCCCTTGGCCCAGCGGCCATGTTGGCTCTTGATATGCGCGATATGCTCCGGTTCCTCTTGCAGCACAGTAATGTCTGGCACAAACACACATTGCCAGCCCTGCATAGCCGCCCGCAGACTCAAATCCATATCCTCGCACAGCGTATCGCCTGCCCAACCGCCGCTGGCTTCGATGCAGGCTTTGCGCCAGATGCCGGCCGAGCCGTTGAAGATCATCGGCAGACCCGATCGATTGCGCGCAGCCTGCTCGATAACGAAATGCCCGTCGACGCCAATCGCCAGTCCGCGCGCAAATGGCGACGTGGTGGGAAGATGATCCCAGCGGGCTTGTACAAACCCGATCGAGTCGTCCACGAAGTGCGGCAGCATCCGTTGCAGGAAATCCGGCGCCGGGATGAAATCCGCGTCGAAGATCGCCACGAACTCGCTCTTGGCCGACTTGAGTCCATTTGCCAGCGCGCCCGCCTTGAAACCGCTGCGCTCGTGGCGCTGGATCAGATCGATGTCCACGCCGCACGCGCGCTGAAGTTCCACGCGCGCGCGCGCCAGCGAAGTCGTGCGATCGGTTGAATCGTCCAGCACCTGAATCTGCAACCGATCGTGCGGCCAGTCCAGATTTGCCGCCGCGTCGATGATGCGCTCGACGACGCTGGGTTCGTTATATAACGGGAGTTGCACGGTGACACACGGGCGATCGACAAGATTGATCGTGCGAAGTGGATCGCGCCGATGCCGCCAGTATTGAATGACCAGCAGCAACACGTGAATGCCGTAAATTGCCAGATACGTCGCGGCGAGGGTATAGAGAATGACAAGTAACATATGATTCCTTGGTTTCTTTAAGAACTCCTAAACTCGTCATTCTGAGCGAACGCCAGCGAGCGAAGAATCTCTTTCGCAGCCAACCGCCGAGGCTATCAGTGCAAGAGATTCTTCGGCGCTCCACGCCTCAGAATGACACCCTTGGGAGTAATTACAGATGCAATGGTTGATTATTCTCCAGACAAACAAAACCGCGACGGAGGGTCGCGGTCTGGGCTAGTGGAGATGATTATATCAGGCTAAGAAGAGTTGGCAACCATGCAGGGAATCGATTACTTCTGTTCGGCGCTGCTGTACACCGCCGCGATCATCGCCACTCACGGTTGATGCAGTATCTGCTGCTTGCACTCTCAGCCTATAGCGACAGAGGTCAGCGCAGCACGGGGACATGTAGATCAATGACGACATTAGGATGCGTGATGAGGTAGACGAGTTTCACGGTGAAGGTTTCGCCGCTGAATCACTCAGTAGGCCAACCGCACCGTTAGCGCGCAGACGTTCCACTCTGGCTGGAAAAGGTTGACCGGGAAAGCTAACTTGTAAGGTCGGTTCGTAGACAGGTTCCTCCCGCGTGTAAAACGACCACCAATTCGGATCGGTGGGTAGCTCTGCTCCGACTATAGCCACACCGTAATTGGGATATTGTCCGGTAACCCAGCCACGCACCAGATGAGTAACATCAATCGTGTACCAGCCCACCGCGCCATTCGCAACAGGGAATGAGGCCGCTATTTCGCCCAAGTTGGGCTGTGTTGTCCAGGTAGTCGTTAGCTCGTTCCACGCGCCAGTCACCCGTCGAATGTCAAGGGTGCGCGGCCAGAACGGTTTATCACGGGCTGTGTAGAGCAGGACCCGCATTTTGGCCGCAGTGATGATCGTATCGCTCGGAATTGCCGAGACGTCAAACTGAATAAAGCTTCGGGCGCGGTTCCACGGCGGATCGGCCCAGACATCGTAGCCAACAATCATAGTATGTAACGCGCCAAAATTGTTAGCAGGGAGATTGCTCAACACCGTCGTATCGGCAGTTGCCTTCCGCGGCATGTAATTCAGTACGCTAACTGACTGGACATTGCTCCAAAGACTAGGCCCCCAGCTGTTTTCCGCCTTGACACGATAGTAGTGCTTCCCATAGGAGACATTGTACT
>JAUQXC010000741.1 GCA_030834825.1 Thermoflexales bacterium | reverse complement strand
CAAAAAGCAATGACCGGCCCTAGCGCGTCGGTTTTGGACTAAGCACTTGATACTTTGCCGGTAGCAGTGCCAAGCCCTTCGAGAAACCGAAAGCGCATGGAGCACCACCCGTAGGCGGTGGAGTTCCCGATATAGTTTACAGGCCTTTTCCTCAGTTATGACTTGTAAGTGACCAAGGGCTTATGAGTTCCCTACTCTACCACTGAGCTACGCCACCTCTGGATTTTAAGCCTGAATGCGCGCGAGATTATACAAGAATTCTGGCCGCGTGGCAAGGTCACGGCCGGACGATGATTTCTCTGATCAAAATGCGATCGTTGTTATCCGCGCTGGTCCGACCGGCATCGACGACGGGCAAACGATTGAAGGGATCGCCCGTGGGATACATGCCCACCATCAGTTGGTAGATCCCTGGCACGGCTCCCCCTGGGATCACCAACACGTACGGATCATCGATCGTGACGCTGATCGGCCAGGAAGTCGTCGGCAGCGCCGGCTCCTGGTCGATTTGAGTCATGATGTTGCCATTCGGATCAACGAAGTGCAGGAAAACCGTGTAGGGTGCTCCGACCCGGCGCTGCGCATGCCAGACCAACGTCGCCTCCAGGGCTTCGCCTGATCGTACTTGATCCAGCGGCAGGTTAGCGGCATCCAGCGAAATGAGATCGGCCAGATTAACCTCCAGCGTCACTGTCGTGCCGCCGCTCATCGTCAACGTCAGCGGTTCTCCGGCAGCCAGCTGCACACCCGGCGCTGGTTCCTGTGCCAGAATCTTGTGGTAGGTATCCTGACTGTATTGTTCCACCAACCGCACATCCCAGCCGTAGGTCTGCAAGCCCTCCGCGGCATCTTCATAGATAACATTCAGCAGGTTGATAACCGGCGAAACTTTGGGCCCTTCACTCAAGTTAATCTCGATCGTTGCGCCTTTGGCGACCTTCTTGCCCACTGTCGGGTTCTGCGCCACGACATTGCCTTTGGGTGCCTTGGGATCAAAGTGTCCTGCCCCGAGGAATACTTGCAAGCCGTTAGCCGCGGCTAACTTCTCGGCATCGGCCTGTGTACGGCCGATCAGATTGGGCACCAACACTTCGTTGCCAAAAGCCGGTGTGATCGTCGTGCCGCTCACTGGTGTGGCAATTGAATTCGGCGACGAGGGAATCGTCGCAGGTGAAGCGGGTTGCGAATAGGCGCGCCACACGAGCACGAACAAGGGCAGCAGGCCCACCACCGCCACAAAGGCCAGCGTCCCTAAAATCCAGCCCAACCAATCGGTGCCACCTTGCGCTTTGGCAACCGGCGTTTGCGGCCGGACGGTCGTGGCAGAGACGGTCGTCGATCCGGTGGAAGCCGGCACCGCGATCGGGCGTTGATACCCTGTCGCCTGATTCGTCATGCGCCGATAGTCCAACAACGCCCGCCCGAACAGATCCGCCGTGCGATAGCGATTCGTCCGATCTTTCGACATGGCTTTGCCGATGATCTGTTCGATCTGAATGGGCACAGCTGGATTAAGCGCGGTCAGCGGAGGAGGTTCATCCCGCAGATGCTGCAGGGCGAGATCAGTGTGATTATCCGCATCGAAGGGTACGCGGCTCGCCAGCATTTCGTATAACACCACACCCAGGCTATACACATCACTGGCCGGTGTGGGCGGTTCGCCGGTGGCCTGCTCGGGTGAGAAGTAATGCGGTGTGCCCCAGACCGTTTCCACATTCTGTGGCACACTGGCCGACAAGGCACGCGCGATACCGAAGTCGGTGACTTTGACGCGACCATCGTTCGTCACCAGAATATTTTGCGGCTTCACATCGCAGTGCACCAGGCCGGCCCGATGAGCCGCCCCCAAGGCCGCGCAGGTCTGAATCATCAGATCCAGCGCGCGATCGAGCAGCAACGGCGCTTCGCTGCGAATCACCGTCTTGAGATCGCGGCCTTCGACATACTCCATCACGATGTAACTTTGCGCGCCATCTTGTCCATAATCGTAGACGGTCACGATATTGGGATGACCCAGGTTGGCGGCAGCTTGCGCCTCATGCTGAAAACGCGTGCGGAAATCAACGTCCTGCGCAAACGTATCGCGCAGCACTTTCACGGCGATGACGCGGTTGAGGATGGTATCGTGCGCTTTGTAGACGACGGCCATGCCGCCGCCGGCCACTTGCGCCAGGACACGGTAGCGATTATTGAAAATGTGTTCTGCCATGCAGCAATCTCGCACGTTCAAAAATGAATCGCGGCTATTGTACCGCAAATTGCAAAATCCAGCGGTTGCCAAAAGTAGCGTTGATCAAATATAATCGCTAGGACTATGGCAAACAGGCGCTTGCCCATCCGTCCAGGACCTGGCTTGCGGGCCGTCCTCATTTACAACCCGCGTTCCGGCACGCACGATGTTCAATACTATCTGGCGCCCGCTCTGCAGATCTTCCACGAGCACGGCTGGCAGCTGGAAGTACAAGCCACGCAGTGCGCAGGCGATGTGCAGCGGCTGGCAGCCGCTGCGGTGCACCAGCGTTACGACGTGGTACTGGCCGCCGGCGGCGATGGCAGCCTGAATGAAGCGGCCAATGCGCTCGCGCACAGTGAAGTCGCGCTGGCCGCCCTGCCCAGCGGCACCGCCAACGTCTGGGCCAGACAGATCGGACTGCCGACTCCTGCGCCGCTGTATCCCGCGCAATTGGCCGATGCGGCCCGAGCGATCTGCGGTGGCCTCATCCGCGCGATCGATCTGGGCCGCACCAACGAGCGTTACTTTTTGTTGTGGTCAGGCGCGGGACTGGACGCTTACGTGACCTCCAAAATCGAACCACGCCCGCCCTGGGTCAAACGCTGGGGTGTCGCCGGTTATGGCTTGCGGGCATTGTGGTATGCACTGCATTATCGGGGCACGCCCATGACGATCGAGATTGATGATCAGCCGCCGCGGCACGATCGAGCCGTGATGGTCTTGATCAGCAACATCCAACTCTACGCCGGCATCGTGCGCCCCAGCCCGGCGGCGCGCGTCGACGACGGCCTGTTGGATGTGTGTATCTTCCAGGGCAACAGCTTTGCTTACACGGCCTGGCACTTCATGAGCATTGCCCTGGGACGATCGGCCCGGGATTCGCAGTTGATCAATCTGCGCGGGCAGCGTATCCGGGTGAGGGCCAAACGGCCCGCAGCCGTGCATGTCGACGCGGAACCGTGGGGGATTACTCCGATCGATGTACAGGTCGTCCCGCGCGCGCTGCGCGTCATCGTGCCACAGACAGCGCCGGCTGCGCTGTTCTCAGACTAGCTCTATGAGGGAGGAAAGATGCGTTATCTACGTTGGCTATTGTTGTTGATCCCCGTCGCCGTTCTGGCCGAGCTGTTGCACTGGGGCGAGGTGGTGCTGTTTGTGACAGCAGCTGTGGCGGTTATTCCGCTAGCGGGTTTCATGGGCGCAGCGACGGAAGCCCTGGCTGAAAAAACCGGGCCACGCCTGGGCGGCCTGCTCAATGCCACCCTGGGCAACGCCGCCGAACTGATCATCACGCTCTTCGCGATCAAAGCAGGTCTGCTTGATCTGGTCAAGGCCTCGTTGATCGGATCCATCATGGGCAATGTCTTGTTGGTCATGGGGCTGAGCATCCTGGCCGGCGGCTTGAAGAACGGCGTCCAAAAATTCGATCGTTCGCACGTGGGCGTTGATGCGACTCTAACCATTCTGGCCGTCATTGCCTTGAGTATCCCCTCGTTCTTCAATGCAGCCATCGAGCCAGACACGCTGCGTGTGGAAGAATTGAGCCTGACGACGGCCTTTGCCATGATCGTGGTCTACGTGCTGGCGATCATCTACTCGTTGCGCTCACGCACACAGGCCGAAGTGGAATCCGGCCCGGCAGTGCCACCCTCGCACAGCGGTCCCCCATGGAGCACGCGCCAGGCGTTGGGCATTTTGGTGTTGGCCACAGCAGGCATCGCGTTGATGAGCGAGTTTCTGATCAGCTCCGTGGAACCGGTCACCCAGCAGCTGGGCTTCAGCGAGTTCTTCGTAGGTATCATCATCATCCCGTTGATCGGCAATGTCGCCGAGCACCTGGTCGCCGTACAGGTGGCGATCAAAAACCAAATGGATCTCAGCCTCTCGATCGCCCTGGGGTCAAGTTTGCAGATCGCCTTGTTCGTCGCGCCCGTACTGGTGTTTGTCAGTTTGTTGCTAGGCAACCCGTTAACGCTGGAATTCAACGGGTTCGAGGTACTGGCGCTCACCGCGGCCGGCCTCATTGCCGTCTTCGTCGCCTTGGACGGCGAATCGAACTGGCTGGAAGGCGCGATGTTACTGGCGGTTTACATCATCCTTGCGCTGGCCTTCTTTTTCCTGCCCAGCCCGGCCGGCGCCGAGACCGCGCGTTTGACAAGCCTGTTAGGCATGCTATAATCCGCGCCAGCTTCCTGTCAGGAGAATATTCATGCCGGTTTACTTGAACATAGCCATGATCATCATGTCCATCCTGCTGATCGCGTTGATCATCGTCGGCGCGCGCAATTCAGCTGTCGGTAACGTCTTCAGTGGCGGCAGCCCGGTGTATCACGCGCGGCGCGGCATCGAGCGCACGCTGTTTAACGCCACCGTCTGGGTGTCCGTCATCTTCTTTGTGCTGGCAATCTTGAGCGCGCTGGCCGTGGGCACTCCGCAAAGTTAATCCGCGCTGGGTCGACTAGCGCGATCGGTGTTTCTGCCAGGGGTGTTGCGGCTCAACGGCTGCAACACCCCTGTTGTGCGCCTGGTCAGTTCTCTCAATTCGCATTAAGATCGCACGGTGCTTGGTCGGCTGCACGGATTTATCATTTACTTCAACAGGGTTATGATCTGTGGTTGGACACATTCGTTGGCAAGTGGCTCTCATTTTCGTGGGCGTGGTGTTGCTGGGCGGCCTGATGGTTTATCTGGCCGAAGCGTATTCGATCGAACGCGAGCCGGCACCCGGCGGTACGTATGTGGAAGGCATGGTGGGGTCGCCGCAATACGTCAATCCTTTGTTGTGCCAGTACAGTGACGTCGACCGTGATCTGTGCACGCTGGTCTTTAGCGGGCTGTTGCGCTTAGACGAACGCAGTCAGCTGCAGTCTGATCTGGCAGATAGCTGGGAGGTGTCACCCGATGGTCTGGTGTATACGTTCCGGCTGCGACCCAATGCGCGCTGGCACGACAATCGTCCCGTCACGGCCGATGACGTGATCTACACGATCAAGTTTCTGCAAGACCCCGACTTTCCCGGCAAGCAGGACGTGGCGGCGCTCTGGCGCACCGTGAAGGCCGAAGAGGTTAACAATCTGACGGTGCAGGTTACGTTACAGGAACCTTACACCCCTTTCCTGCAATACGTGACCACGGGCAATTTTGGTGTGCTGCCCAAGCACGTCCTAGGTGAAGTCAAAGCCGTCGATCTACCCACGCTGTCGTTCAACCGCAAACCGATCGGCAGCGGGCCGTTTCAAGTGGAGCAGTATGGCAGCGGTGAAACCGGGCAGCCTCAACATGTACTGCTGGCCGCGTTCCCTGGCTACTATGGTCGGCAACCCTATATTGCCAAGATCGATTTCAAGTTCTACCCGGATTATCCTTCCATGCTGGCAGCCTATCGAGCCGGTGAGATTCAAGGACTCAACCAGGTGCCGTCCGATCAGTTGGCAAGTGTACGCGATACACCCTCGTTGAACCTGTACACCGGGCCTCTGGCGGGCTACACCATGATTTTCTTGAACCAAGGTGATGCAACCCTGCCTTTCTTCCAAGATCAAAATGTGCGGCAAGCCTTGCTGTTCAGCCTTGATCGACGCCAGATTATCGAGGAAGTCCTGCATGGACAGGGTTTGTTGGCCGACAGCCCGATGATCCCGGGCACGTGGGCCTATGCCGCCGATCTGCCGCCGTTGATTCCGAATCGCGATCGGGCGCGGCAGCTGCTTAATGAAGCAGGCTGGCGTTATCCGGTGCCCCAACAACCGGTCCGTGAAGAGGACGGTGAGATTGTTGTGCGTCCCACACCGATCGCGGGTCCCAATGATACGCCGATTCGGGTCAAGGATGGCGTGCCGATCTCATTCACGTTGTACACGAATAATAATCCGTTGCAGGTAGCGCTGGCCGAGGCGGTGGCGGAGCAGTGGCAGGAGATAGGTGTGCAGGCCAGTGTGTTGCCCGTGCAAGCCGGTCTGCTCAACAATTACTTGGACCCGCGCACCTATCAGGCAGCACTGATCGACATGCAGCTGCCCAGCGATCCTGATCCCTATCCATTCTGGCATGAGACGCAGTCAGATCCGCCGGGGCAAAACTATTCGCAGTTTCGCGATCGTGACATGAGCGAGGTGCTGGAGCAGGCGCGTCGCACAAACGATCAGGCCACGCGACTTGAGTTGTATCACAGGTTCCAGGAGATGTTCCGCGAAAAGACGCCGGGCCTGCTGTTGTATTACCCTGTCTACAACTATGGTATCAGTGAGAAAGTACGCGACGTGCAGATTGGCCCCATTGCCGTGTCAGCCGATCGGTTTCGCACCCTGTCGGATTGGTATGTGATTACACGCCGTGTCATTCAAAACAAGGCTCCGCTTGAGCCGTAACAGTGGATCGAGCGGGCACGCGGCACCGTTCGGTCTATGGCCACACCCGCGCGTTTCTTGACAAATCGATCGGTTTGGGTAAAATGAAGGCGCAGCGCCGAAGTGGCGGAATTGGCAGACGCGCTACGTTCAGGGCGTAGTGAGGGTTCCCTCATCGGGGTTCAAATCCCCGCTTCGGCACTCACTTGGAATCCCAGGCTCACCCTGGGATTCTTTGTTTTAGAGGCAGGCTCATGTCCAGCGATCAAAAGCTCCGCGCGCTATGGAAATCTCCCCGTTTCTGGCTGCTGGTGCTGGTGATCTTTGCCATCCCTTTGTTGGCCGATTTTAATGCGCGCCTCGGCTACATTCGCCAGATGACCACGGAGGCAGTCACGCTGCTCGGCAAGATTGATCAAGAGAAAGCCCACCACCAGGCATTATTGTCGCTGCGCGACTACGCTCAGTCGAACGAATTTGTAGAGCATTGGGCACGGCAGGCCGGGATGGCGCGTACCGGTGAGACAGTGATCAAGCCCTCGCCCCTGAGCGCTGCCCCCTCCATCACCAACACCACGCCACTGCCTCCGCCAGCGATCAGCGATCCTGCTACCGAATGGGTTGTCCTATTTTTAGGAACACATTAAGAGATGCTTGACGCGGCTCGTGCCACGTGGTAGAATCACCTCGCTAACATCGCGGGGTAGAGCAGTGGCAGCTCGTCGGGCTCATAACCCGGAGGTCGCTGGTTCGAATCCAGCCCCCGCAAC
>JAUQXC010000740.1 GCA_030834825.1 Thermoflexales bacterium | reverse complement strand
GGCGGATGTGACCATCCACCGCCCAAGCCGCTGGATTTGGCAATCCAGCGGGAGCGAGCAACAATAATCCCGCTCAAGTCGGTAGAGCTCTAAATATTCAACGCCATTTAAAAGTAGAAACCCGGCTTCTCTGATCGAGATGAAATTTCTCGTGCAGGCAGGTTAAGGCCTGCCTGCACGAGAAATCGCCAGCTACGGATACATCTGAATCTGCTGCGTGAGATAATCGACTGACTTCTGGCCGAAGTCCAGCAAATGGACGCCGCCCTCTTTGTCGAGCAAGAACATCGGCACGCTGGGCGGATTCAGGAACTGGCTGCCAAACTCGGCTGACAGAGCCTGGGCCAGTTCAGGCGTCGCCACCGCATAGCGCCAGTCGAAGCCGTTGGTCTCGGCGTGCTTCTTCAACAGCGCCGCATTCTCCTGCAAGTCAATATCAATTGCGACTGACAGCACCTCATCATCGTCCAGTTCTTCATGCAGCTTCGCCAACTCGCGCTGCTGCTGGAGACAATTAGTGCACCACGCGGCGATCCCTTCCACTAACACCACCTGCCCCTTAAAGTCGGACAACTTGAACGACTGTCCAGTATTGACGTCCGTCAACGGCATAGCGAGCCAGGCGGGACTTTTGCTCATCATCGCGTCTTCCGTCGGTTTCGCCATCGCATCAGCAGTCGGCTTCAGCATCGCGTCAGCAGTCGGCTCCAGCATGGCGTCGGCAGTTGGCTCCAGCATCGTATCTTTGGTTGGTTCGGCTATCGCCGCCTCTCGCGTCGGTACAGCAGTCGGCGTCGCGGCCGGGCTGCATGCCGCCACCACCAGCACGAACACGAGACCGAACAACATCACGGGTAACAATTTACGGCTCATCTTTCTCCTCCTTGTTTGCGCGTCATCTACGCTCAGTATGCCGTGTAATTGTTACAAACAAATTAAGCGGTCATCGCTCTTATTCCGATCGATGACCGCTTAAACAGCGCGTTCACGTTGAGATGACTTCAGCGCAGATATTCGTCGAAGAAGCCCAAAATCGTTTTGGCGATGGTGGCATACGGCGGATCGATGGGGCCGCCGATCGCATTGAAGCCGTGCCCGCCGTTATGCACCTGCACGTACACCGACGAAACGCCACCCGCCAGTAGCCGATCGTGCAAGATCTGTGATTGCGTATACGGCACCACCGGATCCATATCGCCATGCATGATCAGGAATGGCGGATCGTCTGGCGTGATGTAGCTGACCGGACTGGCCGTGACCAGGATCGGGTCGGTGGGGTCTTTGGCGCGGAACACCATCCGATCGAGCCCGCGCACATTCCCTACGACGTACTCCGTGGTCAGATCGTGAATGCCATACAGATCGACAACGACGTTCACGCGGCTTGATTGATCAAGGTACTCGCCCACATCCCAGCCCGCGCTTTGATCGCTCGTGCCCAGCAGCGCCACCAGATGCCCACCCGCGCTGGCTCCCCACGCGCCGATGCGATCGGGATCGATGTTGTAGTCACTTGCATGCGCACGAATGTGGCGCACGGCGCACTTCACATCGACGATATTGGCCGGAAAGGTGTACGTGGGGGCCAGGCGATAATCGATCGAGAACGTGGTATAGCCGCGCCGCGCCAGATCGAGAAAGTAACTCATCCCCGGTGTGCCGCTCTTGGTCCCCGCCACCCAACCGCCGCCATGCACGAACATGACCACGGGCGATGGGCCGGCGGGCTGCCATGGCGCAAAGACATCCATCTTCAACTCAACGCCGCCAACCGTGCAGTAAGTGACATCCTTCAGCATCTGCGAGAAGGTTAATTGGCCGCTGGCGGCGACGGGCGCGGGCTTGGCTGTAAACTTGGGAAGTGAAGTGGGCGAGGGTACGGGTGTGGGCAGTGCGGGCAATTCGGCCACGGTATTGAAGTGAGCCTGCATGAACTGGCGAAAGGCCTGGCCGTTAGGGCGCAATGAGCCATCTTCGTTTTGCAATGCCTGCGCCGGATCGCGATCGAGGCTAAACCACACGGCATACGCCAACTTGAGATCGGCGGCGGCCGACAGCAATTTCTGCACGGCCTCCGGGGATTGATCGTTCTGCCCCAGTTCGTTGCTCATCACCGGCAGGTTCGTCGCACGACGCAGATAATTGACGGCTTCCGACAAAGCGTTTTTGTCGGGCACATACCAGTGGAAGTTGAGATAGTCCTGCCCCGACGATGGGTAAATCTCCAGCAGTTGGCGTCCGATCTCCAACGCGCTTTTGTCTTCAGCCGAAAGGTGCTCGATCGCCGTGAAGCGACACAGATCGGGCGCGAGCACCGCGCCGGCGCGTTGCACGAAGCTGCACGCTTCCGTGATCTGCTGTTGCTCGATGTACGCGGCCCACACCAGTAGCGCCGTCGTCTTGCTGGACAGGCCGCCATTGGCACACGCCGTCTTTTGATCGTGAGCGACCTGGCACGCCGCTTTCAATAATGCGCCATATTGTTCCGGCGTCCCATTCCAATACTGCGCCGAGTCTTCTTCATTCTCCACAACCAACACTTCCGGCTGATAAAGCGTGAGGATCTCGCTAAGATTGCGGCGATAAGCCGCACCGTCTTGCGGAGGCGTCGTGGCGAATGGCGCGGCCGCGCCCACGTTGTTGCGCGCCGTGAGGATCAACTTGAGGCCGGCCTGCGGGCCAAGCGCACAGGCCAAATCGTAACACGCACCGTTCCACGCTTCGACGTTGACGTACCACGGTCGAAAGTAGGATACGCCCAACGCTTTGGCCAGCTCGACCCGATACTGATCGTTGATGCCGTCTGCGCCGAGCAGCAAGCCAAAGGGATTCGCGCCGGAGGCTCCCGGCAGAGGCGCAACGCCGGGCGGCGAAGCCACTGGCGGCAGAAGAGTAGGCAGGGCTGTCGGGAGGGCCGCGGCCGGTTGATTAACGATCGGTTGATCGGTCACCCGATCGGCTGGCGCCGCCTCAATGATCACCGCGCGGTTTTGCTGGCAGCCGCCGAGCAGCAGCACAATGAATAGCAGCAATATGATCGGCAGACTGACGACTGAAGCGAGTGCAGATGACTTGGACATAGTGCTGCGTATTTTACGCGGAAACTCGCAGAACCCCAACTGCGACCCTGAGCGCGGCGAGATCAGGGCGGCCTCGTCACCGTCGAGAGTCAGCCTTAGCTTGGCACCGCATTTATGGTGTGGTTAGTCGTAGCGGGAAGTTAGTTATCGGGTGCGCCGGCAGCCACCCAGTCGGTTATCACCCGGATCTGAGCCGGCAGCAATTTGGGGCCTCGTTTCGGCATTTCGCCCTTTACGATCTGATCGATCAGGAAACTGTTGTCCACATCGCCCGGCACGATCACCGGGCCGTTATTCGAACCTGCCAGCACCTCGGCATAAGTCGTAAGGCTCAGCCCTTCTTTCACTTCTTCCCCGCCGTGACACTTGACGCAAATCTGATCGAAGATGGGCTGCACATCACGCTGATAACTGACCGCAACATCGCCGGCGGGTGACGGCACGGCTGTCGCAGGCACAGATGTCGTCTCAGTAGTAGGGCGGAACGTCGCCGTAGGCGCTGCGCTGACTGTGACCGTCGCAGTGGAAGCCGGTAGCGGCGTATGGGTCGTCGCCGCTGGTGTGCGGGTTGCTACCTGGGTCGCCGGAGGTGGGGGAGCGGTGGGTGGCACTTGGGCCAGAGGTGCAGTATCAGACGCCGTCGTCGCGCCGAGAAAAACAAAGAGGCCCCCGCCCCAGATCGACAGGATGAGCGCCAGCAGCACCAATTGTCGCAGCAGTTGTCCGCCTGTCGGTCCGGGTACCGTCTGTGTATGCTTAAGCGGCGGGCCGGTCCGCCACCACGATCGCTTCATGGCCTCGCTCCTAAATCCCGTACAAGATCACGCCGCCGAGAAAGCCCAGCGTGATGGCCAGCAAGAAACTCCCGGCAAAGCCAGCCAGATAGAGCACTGTCGTCGCGGGACTCCATAGTACTTCACGTTTGCGCCAGCGCGTAACGGCCAGGCTTGTCGTCAACAAGAACAGCGTGATTCCCAGAAAAATCTTTACCGTCACATAGGGCGCTGTTCCTTCAAAACGCACCAGGTTATCGCGTATGCCGGTGATGGCCGCGACGATCGTGCTGAGGGCCGCCAGTGCGATCACAAAGAAGGCCGCATGCTCCAGTGATTCATTGCGCCGCCAGCGCGCCAGCAAGATGAAGAGGAACGCCGCCCCGGTCAAGCCGATGGGGAAATGCACGGTCGTGCTGTGCCACGGATGAAGATTGACGATGGCATTGATGATCTGAGCAATGTCCATGGAAACACCTCGGTGGTGAACAGCGTATCAAAAACATGGTACGCATGCACCACCTCATTTGGTTTCATCGGGCTGCCCTGACTGAGCCATCCTCAGGATTTTCTCAGAAATGCCCGCGAATGAATCCAAACCGGACAGCTGGCGCGTATCCTCAGGTAACAACCTGCGCCGGAGGCGGCAGGCGGGCCGCAGTTCAATCGATTCTCATTGCTGCAGTGTGTCAACGTTCAAGTCAAATCAAACAGCCAAATAAGAGGAGGTCGGAATGTTTCGAAAGGTATGGTTTGCGACAGCAGGCACTCTGGTGCTGCTGGGTCTAATAAGTGGCGCAGTCTTTGCGCAGACCACCGGTGATGCGACGCGGGGTCAGCAAATATGGCAGCAGGCCGGCTGCAAGAATTGCCACGGCGCGAACGGCGAAGGGGCCTTCGCTGGTCCGCGCGCGGGTGACGGCAAGACGGTGGAAGAATGGATCAAGCAGGTGCGCACGCCGCGTGCCAACATGCCCTCGTTCAGTGCAGCACAGATCAGCGATCAGGCCATTGCCGACATGCACGCTTACCTGCAAACGCTGGCGGCACCGGCGTCATTTGCGCCCAAGCAATTTTCATTACCTGCTGACGCGCACCCCGGTCTGACGCTAATGGCCCAGAAGCGCTGCGTGGCCTGTCATGGAGATGGCGCACAATTTGTGCAGCTACGCTTCGTATCACAAGGGCGTAGTACCGTCACGACTGATGCAGTTATCAAGCAGCTGCGCACGCCGGCGGAGTTCATGCCCATGTTCAGCACCACCCAGGTCAGCGACGAACAGGCCGGGCAGATTGCCGATTATTTGAATTCGTTGACAACGGCGACCCCAGCCACGCTGCCCAAATCCGGTGGTGAAGCAGCAGTGTCCGGCTGGTCGATCGGTATGCTATTGATCGGATTGGCGATGCTGCTGATTGGCGCAGTGACCACCGTCCGTCGCAAAGCGTAAGGTATCGGTAGCAGACTTAGCAGACTTCCGAAGTTTTAAAAAACTTCGGAAGTCTTATGGCACAGAAGAGTAACCGGGGTTCTACCGTCCGGCGCCTGATTCCATCCGAACAGGAGAAACCCGGTTACTTCATGCACAACGCATCATGTTATTACGATCTGTCCACAATAATCACACCGATCAACGCCCAACGGCAGCGTGCCCGCGCAGTTGGGACACTTCATCGTCTCCGCTTCGATCTTCACGCCCGCTTTCTTCAAGGACGCTTCGTTATCAGCCAGTTCGGCGCGCAGTTCCTTCAGGCGTGCCAGGTACACCTCCGGCGGCATCTCGCCCGCTTGTTTCATGCGCTCCACATCGGCAATGTTCTCGTGCAGCATCCTCCGCTGCGCCAGCAGGCCCTCGGTGCTTTGATCTTCGATGGCGATTCGCTCGGCGGGCTTCTCCGGGATCGACGCGACGAACCACGCGGCGACCAGGATCACCGCTGAGAGGATCAAGCCCACGATCAGCGGGCTATAAAAGAACGGCGCAGTCTCCTTTTCGATCGACAGCACCTGCACCGCGCGGCTATCGGCGATCACGGCGCGGCGACCATCGCCCAGCTTCTCAGCATCGATGCGCAGGATGGCCGACGAGTGTCCGCTGAGATCGAAACGAGCGCCGGTCTTGCCTACAAAAACCACCACGCTGCCGCTGTCATCGCCGATGATCGTCTCGGCCGCGCCGTCCTGGTCGATGTCCCACGCAGCGATCTCATTGACTTTGTCAGCCACGTTGCTGCTCCACAACTCGGTCCCGCTGGACGTGAAGGCCCACACACCGCCTTCTTTGCCGCCCACCACAAACTCGCGTGCGGATGGATTGCCATCCACTTCCACTTCGCGAATCTCGGTGACCGCCTGGCCCAGACGTTGCTTGAAAAGTTCTTTGCCAGTAGCTGCCGCGAGCATGATCAATTGGCCGTTGTCGGTACCGAGCAAAATCTCACTGTTCCCATCGCCGTCAAGGTCGTAAGCACGCAGGCGGCGTAGCACACCCGTGGAGTAGGTCCACAGCGTCTCGCCGGTCACATCGTAGAGCGCTACGTGTCCATCGTGATTGGCGGCTGCCAGATGAATCTGGCCGTCGATTCGCGGATCATCCAGGCCGCGAATAGCATCGCCGCGCGACAGTTCGGCGCGCCACACTTCCTGACCGGTCGCATCCAGCGCCACCAGTTTTCCACCCTCATCACCGGCGATCACCAACGTCTGCTCAGGAAAACGGATCACCGCCGCGCGCGCCGGACTGCCCACCTGCTCGATCGGGTGGCGCCATAGCTGCTCATTCTGGCTGAACACGATCACCCCTGGGTCACCACTATCTGGCGCAAAGACCGCCACATCCTCCACCCCGTCGCCGTTCACGTCGCCCATCGTCGTCGCCAGCGGCGTGCCGAAGCTGTGCGCTTGCAGTTCCTGCCCGCCGGCATCGACTATCTTGAAACTTCTCTCATTCTGCAGGAACAGATCGTTCTGCCCGTCGCCGGTCAAATCGATGATCTTCAGGCTCTGCATGTTGGACATGCTCTGCGACCAGACTTCATGCGTTGTGAACTTGGCCGCGTCGCCGCCGCCGGTAAAGGTCAGCAAGAGGGCCACGCCCACGATCAGCGCCACCAACACGCCCGCGGCCAACCAGGTCGATTTCGCTCGAGGATTCATGCTGTTTTCCTTTGGAGTTGATCGTACAGCAGACGCAGCACACCCAGTACATCGGCGGCTTCAATCCGCCCGACCTGGGCTTGAGCCACCACATTCAAAATCCCGCCGTCAATCTGGCATTGCGCGATCGTGTAACGCCCGGCCCGCGCGCCTGGCTTCAACGTGTGCGGCGCAATCGTGTACACCTGCGGATTGACCGACAGGCGCACACTCAGCACCTGCACGTCACCCTTGATCAAGGCCGATTTCATTTTCATTTTGCCGCTCATACTGCGCTTCAGGTAACTATCACGAATCTTCAGGCGCCGCTGCGCCGAACAACGCAGCATGTTGCCATCGTACAACTTGGTCTTCAAGCTCAACCACTCATCGCGATAATACGAGACCTGCCTTCCCAACGCATTGGTCGCCGTGCGCGCCACTTTGGAAGGCAGCTGCGTCCCACTGAGATCGACGTGACCGAAGAAAAATTTCTTGGGCGCGACATCATCGCGCAGCGTATAAAACACATCGCGGGCCGTGTCAAAGTGCGGCGAGAGCGGCTGGCCAGCGCGGCGGCGGCGCAAGACGAGCCACGCCACGAAGGCCACGACCAACAAGCCCGCGCCCAACCCGATAAAAAACGAGCCGCTGTAGCCCAGCATAAAATCGAGCGCACAAAAAAACACGCCGCCCAGAGCAATCGCCGTGGGCAACCAGGCGCGCTCCTGATATGCGCTTTGCGTGCGGTTGCGCCGGGCTGTCAAATCGTCCAACGCAGAAACAATGTCGCGTGGATTGTCGTTGAGGGAAAGGTAAATGGGATCGTAATTTGTCATTGGGCTTGCTTTCAACTACAATCAACCTGCCATGCCTCACATCCTCTACACCGCTTTCGATCTGGTGCCCAGCCCCAAAGGCGCGGGCACCCACATTATGCACTTCCTGCGCGGCTTAGTCAAAGCCGGTTACGCCGTGCAATTGATGACACCCGGTGATGGACAACTGCCCGCGATCGATACTTACGAAGGCGCCGCGGTCAGGCGCGTTCCACCGCCGCCCGATCGGAACTTTCTGGCTCACGCGCTTCACTTTAGCGACGCCGTCCTGACTCACGTAGCCGCCGCCCCTCACTACAACGTCGTCCATTATCGGTCGATCTGGAGCGGGCTGGCTCTGGCACAAAACAAAACGCGGTTCGATTACCAGACCGTCTTTGAAGTCAACGGCCTGCCCAGCATCGAGTTGAAGTATCACTACCCGGCCTTGCGAGGCAGCGATCTGCTCTTGAAGATTCGAGAGCAAGAACTGGCCACACTGGCTTTGAGTGACGCGATTATCTGTCCTTCCGGCGTGACCCGCGCTTTTCTGATCAGCCTGGGCGTCCCGCGCGATCGGATCACGGTGATCCCCAACGGTGTCAGCCCGCACGACTTTGCGGCTACCCCCCTGCCCGATCGACGCGCAGCGGGCGGTATTCCGACCATCCTCTACCTGGGCACACTGGCCGACTGGCAGGGACTCGATCTCCTGCTCGAAGCGATGACCAGGATCAACGCGCAACAGCCGGCCCAACTGCGCATCGTCGGGCGCGGGCGTCACTGGCAGCGTAAGCAATTGAGTAAACGCATTCGCAAGCTCGGGCTGGAAGCATCCGTCATCCTCGATGCGACCGTGCCCCATCACGAAGTGCCGGAGGTGATCGCGCAAGCCGATGTGTGCGTCGCGCCGCTCGCCTTGAACGATCGCAATGTCACGCAAGGCTGCTGCCCCATCAAAGTGATCGAATATATGGCCTGCGCCCGGCCCATCGTCGCAGCCAATCTGCCCGTGGTGCGCGAGCTGGCGCGGGAAGATATCGACGCCCTGCTCTTCGTCCCGGATGATGCCGATGATCTGGCGCGGCAGATCATGCGCGTGTTGAACGATCGCGAATTGGCTGAGAAGTTAGTGACGAGCGCCGCCGCGCGGGCGCGAGCGAAGTTGACGTGGCACGAAGCGCAGAAGAAATTGTTGAGAGTGTACCAGCGGCTGCTCAAGCATTGATCGTGAACTAATCTATTCTCAACGCTGATTCCGTTGTTCACTGAGCTCCTCATCAATAACGGGCTGTTCGTCGGATTCACGAGATTCGCCGGGACCAGATTAGCGCAGTCGAATCTCGTTCATCATTCAACGCGGGCCTTCACGAAGGAGATCGATGATTACTCGTACACTTTCCCGCTGGTTGATGTCCATTGCCTTAGCCGTTTTCGCCCACGCCGTGCTCAATGCGTTCGCGAGGACTTCGCCCGCTCAAGGCCGACCTGCTGCCGCCCGCACCAACTGCGCTGGCCCCATTCAAGCCTGTATCGATGCCGCGAGCGATGGCGATACGATCCTCATCGCCGCCGGACGCTACACTGAAGGCCTGACACTGAATAAGCCCGTTAGCCTCACTGGCGTTAGCAGCGACACGACCATCATCCACGCGGTGGCGGGACAACGCGTCCTCACCGTGACCGGAGCGACCATCAGTAATTCGGTTGTGATTTCGGGGTTGACGTTCACGGGTGGCGACGTAAGCAACGGGGGGGAGTGTCCACAATTCTGCGGCGGAGGCATCGCCTTCTTGAACGCAGCCCAACCCAGAATTCGTGATGTCATCATCCAGGACAATCGAGCCGCCGAGGGTGGCGGCGTCTACGCTGAACCAGACAGTCCTTTATTCATAGACAACAGCCTGTTGATTTCGAATATCGCTGGTAACGGCGGCGGAGGTATCTACGCGGGCCATTGGTATACCCCTGGGATTCTGGCTGTTAGCAATACCAATTTTCTCAGCAATGTCGCCTTCAATGGCGGTGGCATTTACATTAACGGTGTCGCATCATTGACTGACATTTATTTTGATAGCAACATGGCGAATTCTTTAGGCGGTGGGATCAACGCGCGGATTGGCACACTTGCATTGACCCGTACAACCTTTTTTCGCAACAATGGCAGTGCGCTGTATGCGGAAAATAGCCCGGCCACTATCGTCGACAGCTATTTTGAACAGAACTCCGGCGACATTGGAGGTGCAATTTGGATGTATTACGTTGGCGCCAATATCAGTCACACCGCTTTCATCAGCAACACAGCCGAACTCGGCGGTGGCGGTGTCACGATGATTGATGGGAGCGTCGTCGACAGTCGTTTCGAACGAAACACGGTTCAAGAGTATTGGGGTGGCGGCCTGTATGCAATGGGCACAACGTTCATCACCAACACCATCTTTATCGACAACATCGCACAGACCCATGGCGGCGGTGCTTACTTCGGTAATGCCGAAATCTACGACAGCCGCTTCGAAGGCAATATTGGTCACACAGGCGGAGGCGGAGGCTTCTTCACCTTTGGACTGCTGCTCAGCAACACGGATGTGATCAGCAATTATGCCGGTTGTGGTTCATGGGCTTCAGACTGTGGTGGCGGTGGCATCTATGCGTTTAATGAGGCCACTGCACTGAATGGCCGTTTTGAGCACAATGTGAGTTCAGGTAACGGCGGCGGGCTTTATGCCAATAATGCACTCATGGTCGCAAACAGCGTGTTCATCAACAACGCGGCAAACGGTAATGGTGGAGGAATGTATTTCGCAAGTGACAGTCGAGTCGTCAACGCACTCTTTAGCAACAATTACGCAAATCTCGTTGGCGCTGCACTGGCACTAACTGGAACTGGGCACATCGATGTCCTATACACGACCATTGCTAATGCGGCCAGCGACCCTAACCCTGCCATCAGCGTGCTGAGCGGCACGCTCAACTTGACCAACACCATTATCGCCAGCCATACTATCGCCATTAGTAATGCGGGCGGTACGGTCTACGAGGACTACAACCTCTTTTTCAACAACATCACTAGCACCATTAGCGTGACGAGTGGCGGGCACAGCCTCGTCGGCGATCCCAAGTTCATCGATCCAGTCAATGGCGATTACCGTCTGCAAGTTGGCTCAGCGGCGATTGATCGCGGCGTTGATGCAGGAATCCACACCGATCTCGACGGCAACCCGCGTCCCGTCGGTGCGGGGTTTGACATCGGGGCATACGAATATCAAGCGATCAAGGTAATGTATCTGCCGTTGATCCGAAAATAGAGGCGAGGCGTCGATACAGCGCCAGGTTCTTTTCCAATTCCTGTTCCAGTGTGAAGTCACGCAGCGCCGTTTCTCGTGCGCGTTGCCCGAAGCAGCGCCGCAGCTCAGCGTCATCGAGCAATCCGGTGATGGCACAGGCCAACGCTTCGACATCGCCGGGCGGGACGAGACAGCCATTCTCGCCGTCAACGATCGCATCGGGGATGCCGCCGACCGCTGTACCGACGATCGCTCGTTCACACGCCATGCCTTCCAGCAGCGCATTCGGCAAACCGTCACGCAGCGACGGCAGTGCCAACACGTCGATCAGATTGTAGTAGGCGGGCAGCGTTTCGTTCGCCGTATAAGGCACGACGACGAGCGGCAAATCGGGCTGCTGCCGCTGAAAGACCTTGAGCAGCTCTTTATCATCGCGGCGCACACCGCCGACGAACAGCAGCGCCGCCGCTCGTTGTTGCGCAATTGAGCGATAGGCGATCAACAGTGAGGCCAATCCTTTTTTCGATCGCGCTTCGCCGACGAAGCCGATCACCGCGCGACCGGTCAGGCCCAGCGTTTGCAGCAAGACTTCATCACGCGGGGCAGGTCGAAAGCGATCAGCATCGACGCCGTTGGGGATCAAGCTCGCCGATCGGTTGGGAGCCAGCGCCTGTGCTTTGCAAATCAGATCACGTGAATTGGCCGTGATCGCAGCCGCATTTTGCAGTGCATACAGAATCTGCGCGCTCTTCGCCGGATCGAACACCGCCCGATCGAGATCATTGCCGCGCGCACTGACGATCGTCGGCACACCCAGGGTGCGTCCGGCGTATGCGCCGGCAAAGGCGAGCTGCGTCACATAGTAAGCGTGAATCAGATCGAACGACTGCGCGGCGTGTTGACACGCCAGAAGGTTGAACCATTCGGCCAGCGTGTCGTCGGCACGGCGCAGCAGCGGCAGGCGCAGCACGTCAATGCCGTCACTGGTCACACAACGCGTTTCTGGTGTATCATTCGGGGCGAACACACGCACCGTGTGCCCGGCGGCGATTAGCCCTTGCGCCAGACGCTGCACCGAGATCGCCAGCCCGCCGGGATCCGGCGGATATTTTTCGGAGAGTAAAGCGATTCGCATATGTCCACTCAATGTGAAATGATCATCGGTTATCTGGTGCTGCACCGCTGCGAGAATCGCGCGCTGGGGAGCTGCGTCAAGTGCCAGCGCAGTTACTGCGAAGAGCACGTAGAAGTCAAACCCGAAGGATTGATCTGCCTCGCGTGCTCACAGGGTCTGGCGCAGCCCGTCGCCCTGCCCATCACCGCGCAAACCTATAATGATGCCGATCTCGCTTTATTCACGGCGGCCAGCGCGTGGGATGCAGATGATACGGATAAGTTTGCGGACCTGAGTTAGACGCAGCCTTCGACTGTACTCCGCTCAGGATGTTTGTTTTCCCTCTTCGGCGATTTCTAACAACTGCTTATTTTCCTCCAGGAAATCGTCGCAGCGCCGGCAGGGTTTCAACGCTGGCGGATGCATCTGCTGCCGGATCGCCTGATAACGGGCGCCGGTCCAGATCTCCCGGAAGGACGACTGCTTGAGATCGCCCAGCGGCGAAATCTGTTCGCGTGTCATACAGCACACATACACCAGGCCGTTGAAATCGATCAGGCTGTGCACCCAGGGCATGAAGCACGGATGTGTGGCATACCAGCCCTGTGCGTATTCGCCGCGCCGGGCGTAGGCCCGATCGGTTGCCGTGCGCCCGAAGGGGTAAACTTCGGCTTCCCGTTGAATCAGCCCCAGCGCCAGCGCGCGTTCGGCCAGCAGCGGCGCAAGGCGCGCATTATACTCGGCGATGTCGCGTTTGCGGGGGGCAAGATGTTCGCCACAGTGATCGTCCACCGGGATCAAGTTGAGGGCGTCCGCGCCGAGCTCATGCGCAAAGTCGGCCAGCGGCGCGAGGCTCAAATAATTGTAACGCCCCACGACGGTATTGAGGCGAATATTGAGCTTG
>JAUQXC010000067.1 GCA_030834825.1 Thermoflexales bacterium | reverse complement strand
TTTGATCTGATGCCCATGGGCCCAAGGCAACATCGCTTCAAGATACTCGCGGATCGGCGCAGTCTCGTTTGTCGTGATCATCCCCAGATTGTGCCCTGTGGGGTGATGCTGCACCAATTTCTAAAAGTGTCCTGACATCAGCTTTGGGATGTAGCTTTTCGAATTATAGACGAATCGGGATCTGATCTAACTCAGCTTATGGCGATCGATAAGAGGTTACCTGGTCCCAAAACCTACGTTGACCTAATGCCCAGTGGTAAGTTTGAACAGAAGCTTAACTTAAGCGCTCTATATGGTTTTCCCCCTTCTCTGCAGGTAAAGAATCATTCGGTGGGAACAGGAAAATATATGATTCAGGCCATCTATCAGAATCAAGAAAAACCTGACGACGCTGTTGATGTTTGGCAAGGCGAAGTCAAATCTGATTCGATTTTGATCACCATACAGTAATTCTACTGACAAAGTAACGTGACCTCAACGCGGCGATCGATGTGTTGATCGCCGCGTTGGTTTTGTCTGAAGTATAATCTTTCTCATGTCTGATCCTCAGGTTCTCATCCTCGGCGGCGGGGCGGCGGGCTTCTTTGCCGCGATTACGTGCGCAGAGGCCAATCCGCACGCACACATCACCATTCTGGAAAAGAGTCGCGCACTGTTGAGCAAGGTGCACATCTCTGGCGGCGGGCGCTGCAACGTCACACACGCCTGTTTCGATCCGGCCTTGCTGGTGCAGCACTATCCGCGCGGGGGTGCGGCGCTGCGCGGTCCTTTCACGCGCTTTCAACCGCGCGACACCCTGGCGTGGTTCGAGCAGCGTGACGTGCCGCTCAAGACCGAAGGCGATGGTCGCGTCTTCCCCGTCAGCAATCGATCCGAAACGATTGTCGATTGTTTGCGTAGTTCAGCGCGGCAGGCTGGTGTTGAAATCCGCACGCAGGTTTCCATCACTTCAATCGAACGGGACGGTCGATCGGGTTTTGTGTTGCGATCGAACACCGGTGAGACGTTCACTGCCGATCGGGTCTTGCTGGCAACCGGGAGTAATCCGCAGGGCTATGCCTGGGCGTCGGCTCTCGGCCACTCGATTGCGCCACCCGTCCCGTCGCTCTTCACGTTCACCATCGATGATCCTCGCCTCCACGGTCTGGCGGGCATCTCTGTGCCGAATGCGCGCGTCGAGATCGCAGGCACATCGTTGACACAGAGCGGCCCGTTATTGATCACGCACTGGGGGCTGAGCGGCCCGGCGATCCTCAAACTCTCGGCATGGGGCGCGCGCTCGCTGCACGATCAACACTATCGGGCGCAGCTGCTCGTCGATTGGCTGCCCCATCAATGGGAAGATGTTGTGCGCCAACAACTTCAAACACTCAAATCCGATCAACCCAAGAAGTACCTTGGGAACAGTTCGCCCCTCGGCTTGCCGCTGCGCTTGTGGCTGAGCCTGATCGGGGCCATCGGCCTCGACGCTGATCGTCGCTGGACGGAAGTCTCCAAGCGCCATCTCGCCGCACTGATCGATCAACTCAAACGCGGCGCGTATGCTGTGAGTGGCAAAGGTGAATTCAAAGAAGAATTCGTCACATGCGGCGGCGTAACCTTGGATGAAGTCAACTTCAAGACAATGGAAAGCCGCGTCTGTCCCGGTCTGTATTTTGCGGGCGAGATTCTGGACATCGACGGTTTGACAGGTGGCTTCAATTTTCAAGCGGCGTGGACCACCGGCTGGTTGGCGGGCAGGGCGCTGGCGCAATGATTGCAGATTCGCTCGCCGTCCGCGTCTCGCGGACGGGCGTTGTGTAGTTTTCCCAGCAGTTCAACTGCGGGGAAACGAGTTTACACAAAATTCCCCGGACTGGAGGCTGAGCGAAGCCCGCTTAAGCGTTAGCCGGGGTCTGCGGCAGGTTACCGGCTGCGCCTAGCAGACCGCCATCACATTGCGACGGGCACGGGCAAGCCTCGAATCCGGATTGCTGATTCGCTGATTTTCCTGACCCTTGTCAAATCCCTATGCCCATGATAGAATCCCGCCTCGTTGCAGGGTTGGCATGAAGGAAGCGCACGCCGACCGCTGCACTTTCCGCTCCCGGCACGCGAGTGCGCGAGTCCGGGGGCTATCCCGAGGAAAGGAGTTTGACAAATGGCGAAAGCACGCCCATATGAAGTCACGCTTGTGTTCCGCCCTGACCTGGATGAAACCGTCTTTACGGCGAATGTCGATAAGGTCAAGGGTTGGATGACCAGCGCGGGCGGTACGGTGACTCAGACCAGTGTCTGGGGCCGCCGCCGTCTAGCGTATCCCATCAACAAGCTGACTGAAGGCCAGTACGTATTGTTTCTGGCCGATCTGCCGGCGCAGGCCCTGGCCGGGTTGGAACGCGAGTTCCGCCTGAGCGAAGAGGTCCTGCGCTTTCTGATCGTTCGCGTCGAACAGTAAGCGCACGCTCACTCAGGGAGGCGATCAATGACCCGCGGATTGAACAAAGTCATGATCATCGGACGGCTGGGGCGCGATCCTGAAATGCGCTACACGCCCAATGGCCGCCCGGTTACGGCCTTCAGCGTAGCCGTCAATCGCTCGTGGACGGCCGGTGATGGCGACAAACGCGAAGAGACAGAATGGTTCAACGTCGTCGCGTGGGGCAATCTGGCCGAGATCTGCAAGCAGCATCTGCGCAAAGGCCAGACCGTCTATGTCGAAGGCCGGCTGCAAACGCGTGGTTGGGAAGACCCGGAAGGCAAGAAGCACTATCGCACCGAGATTGTCGCCAACGAGATGATCATCCTAGGCGACAAGCGCGAAGGCGGCGCCGAGCCGTTTGGCGAAGTGGCTTCGGCCGAGGAAGAAGAGTTTCCATTTTAGGTGCGTCATCCGATGGGCCGTTAGCGGCTCGATCGGTTGTCGTGAAGGATAAAGACACATGACTGATCAAGAACAACCCCAAGCTGCGCCGGCGCCTGCCGCGCCAGCTCCAGCGCCCACACCCACACCATCTCCCGCTCCAACGACGTCGTCTCAATCGTATGAGCGCCGGCCGGGTCCGCGTGGACCGCGCACCGAACGGCGTGGGCCGGGCGGTAAGTACGCGCCTCGTCCCAAGGTGTGCCAGTTCTGCGTCGAGAAGACGAAGAAGATCGATTACAAGGCGCCCGAGCAGTTGCGCCGCTTCGTGAGCGATCGGGGCAAGATTCGTCCGCGCCGCCAGACGGGTACGTGTGCGCGTCATCAGCGTCACCTGGCTTTGGCCATCAAGCGTGCACGTCATCTGGCCCTGCTGCCCTTCGTGGGCAACCAGGCGCGCTAGTTCACAACCGAGTTACTCATTTCGAACTGGTCAACTGGCTGTTCATCCACGGTCTGCACTGCGGCGGGGGTGAGTCTGCCGCTTGACCAGTTCCTGCATTGATCGAGGACGCATGTCGAAGAATAAAACAAATCTCAAGGTTCAAGTGCCCAACGAACCCACGCGCAAGCAGCTCTCACGCGCCGAGCGTGATGCGCGCCAACGCCGCCGCATTAACTTGACAGTGGGGGGCGTGCTGCTGCTGGCGGTGGGCATCATCGTGTTTGGTTTTCTGTACGAAAACATTTCCCGACAGGTCCGGCTCAGCCAGCCCGTGGCCAACGTCAACGGTGAGTTGATCACCACCACTGATTTTCAGAGCCGGGTGCGTCTGGAGCGGGCACAACTGCGCCAGTTAGCTGACTTCTATGGCACTCAATTGCAAGATACCCAGACTGCACAACAGTATCTGGCTGAACTGGATAATCCAGTCGCGCTGGGTGAAAGAGTCGTCAACACAATGGTCGGCGAAGTTCTGCTGAAGCAGGCCGCTGCTGACTTCAACGTCAGCGTCGCGCCTGATGAAATCGAGCAGGCGATCGAGGAATTCGGGGGCTATCAGCGCAATCCGCCAACCCCCGCACCCACTCGCACGCCACAGCCTACGCCCACTGCCTCTGCAGCAGTGACTCAAACTGCTACGCCTCAGCCGACGCCACTGCCCACGGCCACGCCCATCAGCCGTGAAGGCGCCTTGCAGACGTATCAGGATTATCTCAATGCCGTGGGCGTGACCGATCAAGAGTATCGCAAGTACACCGAGATGAGTCTGATCAGCAAGAAGGTCAGCGAGGCCATCGGAGCCACGGTGCCGACGACCACTGAACAGATCCAGTTCAAGTTCATCAGCATTCTTAATACCGCGGCGGTACCCACGGTGACGGAGGCGCTCAACCAAGACGGCTTCCAGTCGATCTATCAGGCGATTCTGTCCAATACCGTGCCTTACAGTGCCAGCGTCTTCGCTCAGAGCGTGAGTCAGTGGGTACCGACTTTTGTCATCTCCACTGAGCTAGGGTCGTCTGTCGCGGAGGCCTTTTTCTCCACGCCGGTCAGTCAGACAACGGCGATTGTATCGGGTACCACCAACACGGGCGCCCTCTACCACTACGTCGGATGGATTGATGCCAAAGGTATTGAGCCCCTGGCCTCAAATTATTTGGATCAAGCCAAACAGAATGCCGTTGAAGCCTGGTTGCAAGAGCGGCGCAACCCAACTTTCATCCTGGAATGGTCCGATCGGGTTCCGACGACACCTTAATACCCGCTGGACGTCTTCGCTTTCGCCCGCAGAACGACACCGGCCTGTCAACGAGACAGGCCGGTGTCGTGTTTGATCCTTCGTTTCTATGAATCTTCAGAGGAAGGTACTGGTGCCGGGGGAAGGGGCGCTGCGCCGGGCGGTGTTCGCGCAGCGCTCGTCGCGATCGCCTTCCATTTTTCCCGTTCCAGATTCGTGGCGGCGATGAAGTGCCTGACATCCAGATGTCGTTTGCGGAAGTAACGCATGGATTGTCGCCCGGTGAGTGTCAGGAAGACTGTGTCCAAGGCCGCAACCGTAGCGGTGCCAATCAAGGGCACCAGACGCGGCAGCCAGCTGGTGACGATGCGCGCCGCGAACTGCTCGGAGATGCGCGTCACCAGATACTTCTCCACGAACTTCGTGCCCAACTCCAGTCCCACTTTTTCACCCACTTTGATGCCTACCCGATCGATCACCATGTCGGCGCCGACCGAAGCGCCGAGCGCCAGTAACAGCGGCGTAGGATCGTTGCTGCTGTCTTCGATGGTCGTGAAGCCGTACGTCAAAGCGTGACGCCGCACCAGCCCCACGGTATTGGCGACCAACACCGGCAGATCGACGGCCAGGCCGGGCAGCCCGAAGAAGCCGGTACCGACGCCGGCGGTTACCGCCACCACCTGTGATTTGCGCGTCTGTTCTTTGGCCGCCTTGTCCAACACTTCCAAGTCCAGGCGCGGATCGAAGAAATCGAGCGGCTCACCCAGGCGCAGTTGATAATACGTCAGCGTGTTGACCCGCTCGACGATCTCGGCGGCATTGGGCTTGACGCCGGGAAATAGGCCGCTACCTTTGACGATGAGCGTTTCCAGAATTTCGGCGACGTGGTTGGAGATCTGCTCGCGTGGAAGTTTCATGGCGTTGTCGTCTCGGTCGCTGGCGGTTCTGGTGTGTAAGTCGCCGGTGGTAGCTCAGTGGGTGTGGCGGTTGGTTCCGACGTGTCAGTCGGCGCTGGCGTCACAGTCGGGCTGGGAGTATCTGTCGGGCCGGGCGTCTCCGTCGGCGTCGGTGTATCAGTTATGACCGGCGTGGTCGGAATCATTGTCGGCGTCTCCGTGGGTGTCGGCGAGACGAGGTCGGGTGTGGGCGTGAATGTCGGAATGATCGGCGTGGGTGTGAACGTCACGCTCGGATAGATCGGCGGAACGTAGAGCCGCTGCCCGTAATAGATGAAAGTCGTAGAGAGGCAGTTGGCGCGCATGAGCGTATAAACCGAGATGCCGTAACGCGCCGCGATCGAACTCAAAGTATCGCCGGGCTGCACGATGTAGCTGGCCCAGTTGAAGGGCGGAAAACAGCGTATGCTGGTGGGCGTTGGCTTAAAGCCGGGCACGTAGATCGTTTGCCCCACGGTGACGCTGGGCTGGTCGAGACAATTTGTCCGCACCAGCTGCTCGGGCGTGAGGTTGAAGCGCTGCGCGATCAAGATCAGCGTGTCAAATGGTCCCACGCTATACCGCTGCCAGTCCAACGGGATGGGACAAACGGTGGGCGTCGGAGTTGGCGTCGAGGTAGAGATAGGTGTGATGGAGGTCGTTGTCGGTGGCGTGACACTGCGCATAGCTGTGGGCGAGGTAAAAACAATTTGCAGTGTCACGGTCGGGATGGGCAGCTCGCTGATGGAGGCGGGCTGTCCGCGCACCGACAAGATCAGCGCGCCGAAGACGGTGGCCGCGATGATGAGGCCCATGAACAACCCGCTGGAAAGACTTCTCACTCCACGCATGTCGGCGGCCTATGCTTCGGACGGTAGGGGCTGCAACGGCAAAATGAAAGTGAAGGTGGAGCCGCGGCCCATTTCGCTATCGACCCAGATGCGTCCCCCTTGCGCTTCGACCAGTGCTTTCGCGATCGACAGGCCCACGCCGGTTTCACCCAGACCCTGTACCAGGGGATGATCGGCGCGGTACATGCGGTGGAAGGCGCGCTGGCGATCTTCCAGCGAGATGCCGCCGCCCTGATCGGTGGCGCTGAACAGCATGTAGTCCGACATCTCCACCGGCACTTGCGCGCGCACCACCACTTCGGCCTGGTTGGGGGAGCACAAGGCCGCATTGGAGAGCAGGTGCTGCAAAATCTGTTGCAGGCTTTCGCGATCGGTGTGCAGCTTGGGCAGGTGGTCCGCCAATTCCAGGCGGATGGATTGTTCGCGTTCACGGAACAACGTGGAAGTCGCCATGACGGCGTCTTTGAGCAATTCCGGTACGTCAATGGGCGCCGCTTCCAATTTGATCTGCCCGGTATCGATGGTGGTGATTTGCACCAGATCAGACAGCATGCCTTCCATGCGCGCCACGTTCGCTTTGACCCGCTGCAGGAACTGGCGCTGCATAGCGCCCAGAATGCCAACCGATTCGCCCAGCAAGAGATCGGTGTAGCCGGCGATGGACGTCATGGGCGTGCGCAGCTCTTGCGCGATCGAGGCAATGACCTCGGTCTGCTGGCCGTTGTGCCCATGATCGGTTGGTGCGGCGGCGGGCGCGGTGCGTTGTTGTTGATCTTGCAAGCGAGCCATGTCCTGCTGCGCCTGCTTCAACTGCACTTCCATCGCCGATTGCAACTGAATCAAGTTGCTGAGCTCGGTTTGATAATCCTGCGTTTGATGTTGCAGCCGCGTGCGCTCAGCTTGCAGCTGCTGGATTTGCTCGCGTTCCGAACCCTGTTGCGCTTCTTGCAGTGCAACTAACGAGCTGAGCTTGACGGCAGTCTTCTGCGCCTCCGTTTGTGACTGCTGCAGCAGTGATTCCAACGTCGCGCGGCGTTGCGTGGCTTCCAGCTCTTGCTGGCGCAACGAAGTTTCCAACTCTTCGACACGCTTGGCGAAGTACTGGCGGTTCTCGCGCGCTGTCAGCATCAACGTCATGTGATCGACCAGCGTCTGGGCATGCTCGGTGTCGGCGGGTGACCAGCCGCGCCCGCTGTCGGGATTGCCCAGCAGCACCACCCCCAGCGGGTTTCGATCGTCCACCAGCGGCGCGATGATGGTCGGTCCGACGATGAACGATCCCAGCAGTCCATATAGATTGCGAATCTCAGAGGGCACATCGTCTTTGCCAACCTGGAGTGCATCGCGGGTTTGCAGTGCGCGTTGAATCATGGGATGCCGATCGAGCGCGAGGGTGACCCCGCGCGCCGGAGCAGCACCCGGATGATAAACTGCTAACAAGTCCACTGCATTGGAGTCTTTTCTCAATAGTCCAATCGCGCACAGGTCGGCCTGCAAAAACTGCGCCAGTGCTGCCGCCGTGCGTTGCAGCGAGTCCGTTAGCTCGCCGCTGGTACTGAGGTTCTGAATCGTGGTGAGCGTCAGCCACGCTTGATCGGCGGCTTCCGAGCGCGCCGGGAGCAGTGGATAGGTGTGCGGCGCGCTCCGCTGCGGCGTGACGGCAACTTCGGTGAGTTGATACACGACGACGGCGAACAACGGGTAGGCGATCAACTGCGCCAGGCGCACCCAGCCGGCAACATTGGAATGAGGCGTGCCCCAGATCAATTGCAATCCACTGCCGGCAGCCAGCATGAGAAAAGCGATGAAGATGACGCCTGCCGAATCGTCGCGCCTCAACCAGACGGCCAGCGCTGCCAGGACAGCTACCGCCAACGACCACGCCTGCCAAATCGTTTCCGCGGGAGTAAGGCCGTAGAGTTGATTGGGCACGGCAGAGAGGTTGTACCACTGCGTCGCACTCAGCGCGTAAAAGATGGTCGCGGCCACCAGCATGATGGCGGTCAAGCCCGGTCCCAGCTGGCCGCGGTCGCGCAGCAACGGCACAAAGGCCAGCCCCAGAAAAGTGAGGTTGAGCAGATCGAGGTAGCGCTCCAGCGGCGGCAGCAGCGCGCCGGCCAGCAACACATCGGGCCGGGCGCTCTGCTGCGAAAGCAGCGCGATGACCATCAGCACGGCCCGCCCGATCAACATGACGCTGGCGGCCAACAAGATCAACCGCAATTGTCGCGTCCAACCCGTGCGGCGCGCGCGCACCACTGCCAGCCCCAGCAGCGCTTCAATGGCAAAGAGGATGATCAGATAGTACACCAGATCACCTGGGGGGTGGATGAGCAGTTCGATGGCTTGCGTGATAAAGTCGAGCATAATGATACTCAGTAACTGTCAACCTGATTATACAACCGGGGCGACGCCGGAGCAATCAAGTAATCGAGATGTAACCGAGGTGTAACGAGAATGGCTAAAATTGGCGCGGAAGATCGCCGGGTTATAATTGAGGCTGTTCGCGCAGCGATTCCCATAGACGCACAAATCAAGCAGAGTGGTCGCTGAGGTCAAGGAGTCTGTGATGAAAGCCATTATCTTCGAGCAACACGGTGGTCCAGAAGTTTTACAGTACTTGGATTTCCCGACACCAGAGCCGGGACCGGGGCAGGTGCAAGTTCGGCTGCAAGCAGCGGCGCTGAACCACCTGGATATATGGGTGTGTAACGGTTGGCCGGGCATTCGTCTGGAATATCCACATATCCCCGGCGCCGATGGGGCCGGCCTCATCAGCGCGCTTGGGTCGGGGGTCACGCCGTGGCGTGTTGGCGACCGGGTGGTGATCAATAGCAATCTCAGTGATGGCACGTGTGAGTTTTGCGAAGCCGGGCAGGATAATCTCTGTGTGCGCTGGGGGTTGCTGGGCGAGACGGTGCGCGGTACCTATGCGCAGTACGTCGTGGTTCCCGATCGGAATGTGCTGGCCCTGCCGGATGGTTTTCCGTTCGATCAGGCGGCAGCCGCGTCGCTGGTGTTTCTGACGGCGTGGCATAGCTTGATCACACGCGGCCGGCTGCAGCGCGGCGAATCGATCTTGATTGTCGGCGCGGGCGGCGGTGTCAACACCGCTTCATTGCAGATCGCGAAATACGTCGGCGCAAAAGTGTATGTGGTCGGCTCAAATATGACGAAGTTGAAGCATGCCCAGGAATTGGGCGCGGACGAAGTGATCGATCGCTCGCGCGAAGCCGACTGGTCAAAGGCCGTATATCAACTGACCGGTAAACGCGGCGTCGACGTGGTGGTGGACAACGTGGGTGCGGGCACACTGCCGTTGAGCATGCGCGCGGCGCGCAAAGGCGGGCGGATGCTCACCGTGGGCAACACGGGCGGTCCCAAGTTCGAGTTCGATAATCGCTACATGTTCGCCAAGCAGCTGACGTACATTGGATCGACGATGGGGACGCGGACGGATTTTGCCCAGGTCATGGCCTTGATCTTTGCAGGTGAGTTACGCTCTGTGGTGGGTGAGACGTTTGCCTTGCGGGACGCGCAGCGCGCGCACGAACGGATGGAGCAGGGTGAGTTCTTCGGGAAGATCGTGTTGCGGCCGTAAAATAGTTCTTCTGACGTTTGGCTAGCTTAGCTGCTCGCCGACCAGGAAGAAGGGCGCCCAATAGAAGGGGTGCGCAAACAGACATTCGTCCCCACGGAGTTGAGCGGAAGCAGGATAACCTGCGACTCGGGCCAGGCCGTCTATCAGTCGAGAAACATCCTCCCCCGATCGATTCTCGGCTAGCAAAATTTGTCTCAATTCAGCGCTCGTCAAGGTGCGGAGAAACCGCTGAGCGTGTTCGAGCGCCGCGGCCTGTGAGCACAAGCCGCCGGCCAGTTCACGGTAGAAGCGTTCCATGAACCAGCGCGTGGAGAGTTCATCGACGGCCCAATGGCTGACTAAGACTGCCGGAGTTCCCGCATAGAGGAAGGCCCGCACCATGCCGATGAGCTCATCGCCCCGGCGGATGTAACTGCGTCCGGTCTCGCAGGCGCTCAACGTGACCAGGTCGGCGTTGAGTTGCAAATCGTACAAGATGTCGGTCAGATCGAGTGCGCCATCGGCCAGACTCAAGCTGGAGCACAGCGGCCAGGTGGGGTTGAACCAGCCGTGACATGACAGATGCACGTAGCGATAGTGCTTGCCTTCGGTCAGCAAGCTCGCTCGGGTGGCCGCCGGGCCAAGGCGACTTTCGCCACCGACCACATGCGCCACGGCGACAGCCTCGGCTTCAGCCTGGGTCAACGTTTGATCGTTGTAACCTAGCGCGAGGCAGCCGGGGTGTTCGGAATGCGGTTTGCGTTGGCAGAAATCGAGCAAGACGGTGGCGCTGGGGGTGTAGACTATGCGTTGCGGTTGCAGGGCTAGATCGGCTAGATAACGAGGGGCGACCTCCGTTTTCTGATAGAGAGCGTGGAAGGGGACATAGTGCAGTAGACCATGCGGTACGATGTACAACTGCGATGCAGTGTGGATGATCGGGCCGAGCGGCTCGATCAGTTTTTGATAGAGGTTGTGCAGGATCCAGGGAGCTCGCAGACAACCGTCAGCGCCACGGGTCAAATGGTGTAGCGCGCCCAGCTGCTGATCGCCCACTGGTTTGAAAGCCCGACGGAGTTCCTCGACGCGCAACGGCAGCTGTGTCACGCTAACGCGTTGCGCGGTGATTATGAATGCCAGGATATTTTCGCCGGCGGTAAAGTATTCCAGGAGTAAGCCGCCGGCCGGCAGGCGAGCCTGTACTTCTTCCAGCGTCAGTGGCTCGATAGTTTGAAAGGACGCGAACTCGGCATCCTGCAAGCGGATGCGCTCGCGCAGTTGATGCAAACTGGCTTCCAGTGCGGCGATCTCTTCAGGCGAGGATGACGATTCCTGATAGTGCTGCGCGAGTGAACGACGTAGTTGTTCTTCTTGCGCCAGCCACTCGGCGGGTACCTGCGCCGAACGCCGCAATGGACGACTTGCCAATAGCTCGCTGAGTGTGCGAGACTTCGCCATCTCAGCGTAGTGAAAGGCCTGCGCGTAACTGTGCACCGTGTCCTGATCGCACAGGCGTTTGACGATCTGCTCGTAGGCCCCGATGCGCGAGGCCTGCAAACTTGCGCGCTCCTCCGGCTGCACGATGTTGGCGCGCAGCGACTCGACGGTTTCGACGGCGCGTTGACTTTCAGCCAAGGCTGCTTCCGGTTGTTTGAGCCGATCATACAATTCGGCGCGGCTGAGGTGAATGTACGTGATGGCTTCGTAGTTGTGGGTGGCTTGGGCGAGGGCGAGAGATTCATCGAATAGGCGCGAAGCTTCTTCGAATTCGGTGAGTGCTTCCAGCTTCAGCGTTCCTAATTTGTATAAAACTTCGGCCGCTTGGCGTCGATCACCCAGTTGGTATAACAGTGTCAAGGCCGATCGATAGAATGATTCAGATTGCGTCCGGTCTTTTAAGCGTTGATGGAGGTCGCCTAAATTTTGATAGATAGGTCCCTGTCGGTTAAGATCCTGCCAACGTTGGCTTATCGCAAGTGCATGTTGAAAAGCAGCTTGGGCTTTGTCAAATCGCTCTTGCTCCCGATACACCAGCCCCAGCAGGTTCCAACTAGCCGACAAGTTCGTTTGCCAGGTTTTAGCGTCAGGGCTTTCACTCAATAGCTCGATACTGCGCCGGCAGCATTCCCGGGCAGATTCGTATGCACATGCTTTGTAGTGGACAATCCCGCTGTTTAGTAAAACGATGCCTTGCCCCAAACGGTTGTCTTTCGCGCGATGCAACTCCAGGCATTCCTGATAGGAAGCCAAGGCTCGGTCCCATTGTTCATTTACCTCATAAGCCATCCCTAAGCGATTAAGAACCCTTTCATAGAGGCGCGGAGCCAAGGTGTTCCCGTGTGCGCGGAGAGCTTCAAATTGCTGGATGGCGGCAACCGGATCATGATCGGCTTCCATGGCCAGGTAGCCGAGGGCATAGGTTTGCCATTGTTGGAGGAACGGCTGATTCTCTGTCAAGGGGCGAGCGGCTTCAACGAGCGCGCGCACCCGATCGAGATCATGATGCCAGACTGCCTCAAAAAGCAGTGTTTCGAATTTTTCGGAAGTGATATCAGGCGGTTGGCCTAGTTCGGCAAACATGACGAATGGTTCTGGGTAGGTGATTGAGTCATTAGCCGTCGCCCCGGGCTAGTCCGGGCCACCCAAAACCCCGACCTATTCCAGTGCCGCCTCCACACCCAACAAATGTCATGAAAGAAAAATAACTGACTTGGCCTTGAGAATTGACAGCCTTCAGCGTATAGAATCCTGTAGGCCAGCCCACCCCGGGTGCCTGAATATGGAGACCCAGTTCAGTAGGCCTAGATAAGATAGTCGTGGAAACATATCCACCCATATTGGGCTGGCGAATGAAGATCTGAACGTTGGGTTCGCGAAGACCAGAACCATGAAGCACCAATATCCGGTCGCCCGGCATGCACTCACCAAAACCGGGCTCCATTCCATTGATGATAATGCCCAACTCAGCCGTGTCTCCTTCTGCCCTTACCGCATTATCGCTTGTGAAGTAGAGCAGTGCAGACAATACCAGGGCTACTGTAGTAGAGATCAATGAGACAAAACGAAAAGTACGCATGTCGATGCTCCCGTTCACCCTTGATCGAGCAAGGGTGTAATTTCAAGGTTGACTTCCGTAACTAGCTCAATTGGCAATCCACTTAGCTGGACCTCTCCGGCTTCATCGGTATAGCCATTCGCTTGCCACTCTCCCGCTTGGGCACGAACCTGCGTGCCCGCCAGCTCAGGCCAGCGGCCTGGAACCTGCACCCGCACTGTGACAACACACTGCTCCAAATTTTCCGGATCGCGCCGAAGGATGGCTTCAATATCGGCGTCGCCAGTTTCTTCGTGACTCATGACGACTCGGTGCAGCACTTCTTCAGTATCAGCTGCGCGCCCTTTCACTGGCAGCAAGGCAAGATCAAGTGGCGCCGAGGTTTCTTTCAGGAAACGGATAATGATTTCACCGGTTTCACGCAAGCGTGACCATAGACCACCTACCACAGGGGTCCAGATCAAATCTTCTTGGACGGGAAGAAATTGAGTCAAGCGTTCGATCTCGGCCCGGCAGTGGGGACATCTTTCTAGATGGACGTGAAAGCGATCCCGCTCGGTGGGAGCCAGACGTCCCATCTGGTAATCACCCAGGAGAGCTACCTCCGGGCAGTCATGCCGATACAAAGCTGCTTGCAGCAACGCTTCAAGCTTTTGTTCATCCATGCCCATCTTCCCCTCTACCTAAATAGAACTCGTTATCTTTCATTTTCTGTCCATTTTGGACAATTTCATCCGGTCAGAACTTGCAATTCTTTCAACAGAGGCTGACGTTTCAAACGCTTGAGCAGGTTGTGTTTGACCTGATTCACTTCAGCGGGTGAGCTAAATAACTGCGGATGTTTGGTATGAATCGTACGGGGTGGCAGACCATATCCCCAGGCCTCTTCCACCACGATCTGTTCGCGTTCATCATCTTGCATCGTGGCATGCAGGGCCTGCCGGACCACCGCCAGCAATTCTGCTCGATCGGAGACAGGATCAGGCGCAGGCAACTGCTGCGGTGCAATTTCTTCTTCCAGTGAAAAGGCCGCCCACAGAGCATCCTTCTTTTGTTGGCGCAGGTGGTTTTCGATAGCGGACCAAACACATTCTTTGAGGAATTGCAGATAGCTGCTGAGTTTTTCGAAGGTACCTGCCTGGGCGTGCTTAACGCCATAGCGGTTTAGTCGGGCAAAGGCCTCATTGACGAAGTAGGCGGTGTCTTCACCAGTCTCGCGGAAACGGCTGTAGGTGTAAACCCAGCCGGTAACCATGGTGCCGAATTCTTGATAGATAACGGACCACGCCTGTTGGTCCTGTTCGGCTAAAGCCCGCTGGAAAAGCTCACGGCAGTGCTCGCTATTGACTTCACGCGCGGTTTGGGCGGCATGGCAACGTTTCGCGAGTTCTTCGATTTCTATCTTAGACATGTGGCCTCTAGACGTTGAGTAAATATGTGAGTATGAGAGGCATCAAAGTTGAATAATGGTCCGGCGCAGAGCATAACATACAAGCAGGGAAGCGGCAATCAATCGTGAGTACTTGTGTGGCTGCTCACTCGGTTGTTCTCATGATAACGAAAATCGCTTGTCAAACCTGACAGCAGAGCCACCTTTTCAAGATATTTCCAATACTCCTTCCAACCCTACGTCCAAGTTCAGGATCGGGCGCTCACTTCAGTTATAGACACTGGCCTCTTTGGCATAAACAACATCACGCTCGCTGAAATAGAATTGCTGCCTGAAATTTGCTTCGTCGGATGGCCTGAAAACGATCGGGAAAGCGTTCTTCTTGTCTAGGGTGATCGTTCAGTGAATCAATCTGAAGTTCGCTTTAGCAAAGTTTCGTTCGGAATGCACTCATCATATGGATCTCGCCACTCAAGAGGACAATATGGAAATACTTCCTCTCACAATTCGGTGGGAGACTTATCAGCTGCCGATAAAAAATCAAGATACCAGGAGATAAATCATGTTTACGAAATTCCGAATAGTGTTGCTGGTCTGCGTTGTTGCGCTGCTTATCCAAGCACCAGCGTCTACCTTCGCACAGAGCGGTGAGCCACCTGTCCCCGTTGTACTCAGCGAAGATGCGGCTTATCGCAACGATGCCGAAGCGTATGTGGCTGCATTCGGCGGCACGATCGATGAGGCAGTTCGTC
>JAUQXC010000739.1 GCA_030834825.1 Thermoflexales bacterium | reverse complement strand
GGGTGGTGGTCACCACCTCGCGTGGCAAGCAGATGGGGCAGGTAGCGGCGATCAATCCGCCCAAGCACAACGCGGGCGACGGGCCGCTGAAATCGATCGAGCGGTTGGCGACCAACCGCGATCTGGCGTTGAAGAAATATTGGGAGACGCAGGAAGTGGGCGCCATGGTGTTCGGGCGCGAGAAGTCGCGCGGACTCGCGCTGCCCTTGAAGATCATCAAGGCCGAGTACACCTTTGACGGACAGCGGATCGCATTCTTGTATGTGCTCGACGAGGGTTTCGAAAACGTAGACGTGGAGCCGCTGCGCGCGGCGCTGCAGCCGCAGTTTAAAGCGAAAGTGGAGATGCGCCTGACCGGCCCCCGGGACGCCGCCAAGATCATCGGCGGGGCCGGGGCCTGCGGCATGACCGAACGCTGCTGCGCCAAGTTCCTCACCGAGTTCAGCCCGGTTTCGGTGAAGATGGCCAAAGAGCAGGGCCTGTCGCTCAATCCCAGCGACATTACGGGCATGTGCGGGCGCCTGCGCTGTTGCTTGATCTATGAGTACGAACAGTACGTGGAAGCGCGCAAACAGCTGCCCAAGCGCAACAAGGAAGTCGGCACGCCGTTTGGCAAAGGCAAAGTGTTGGATGTGCTGCCGCTGAAAGACGCGGTGCTGGTGTTGATCGGCGAAACGGTGCAGGAAGTCGCCCGCATTGATCTGCAGCCGCTCACAGAGTTGGAAGCATTGGAGAAGAAAGTGGAAACACCCTGCAGCGGCAATCACGGCTGCAACTGTGGCGTGCACCGGAGCACGGGCAAGAAGAAGAAAAAGAGACCTCAGCCGCAAAAGAAGGAAGATGACACTCCCAACCCCAATCCTCAATGAGCTGCGTGCGGCGATCGGTGGTGACGCCATTGCCACCGATCCCGCCACACTCACCGCTTATGCATACGACGGCACATGGGCCGAACAGCGCCCCGCCGTCGTTTTGCATCCGACGACGACCGCCCAGGTCAGCGCGATCTTGCGTCTGGCCGATCGCGAACGCATCCCCATCGTGCCGCGGGGGGCCGCCACCGGGCTGGCGGGCGGCGCCGTGCCGGTGGCAGGATCGATCTGTCTTAATCTCGCACGGATGAATCGCATCCTTTCGATCTCGGCCCCGGACTCGGTCGTGATGACGCAGCCCGGTGTGATTACCGCTGCTCTACAAAAGGCGGTTGAAACGCAGGGCCTGTTTTATCCACCCGATCCCGCTTCGCTGCACATGTGCACCATCGGCGGCAATGTCAGCACCAATGCAGGCGGGCCGCGCTGTTTGAAGTACGGCGTTACGGGCGATTACGTGCTGGGGCTGGAAGTGGTCCTGCCCGGCGGCCGGGTGATGCGCACCGGTGGTCGCACGATCAAGAATGTCTCCGGTTACAATCTCACGCAGTTGATCGTGGGATCGGAAGGGACCTTGGGTGTCGTGACCGAGATGACCTTGCAGTTGATCCCCAGACCGATCGCGCAAGCGACAGCCCTGGCCGCCTTTGCCAAACTGCCGGAGGCGTGCGAAGCGGTGGGCCGGATTCTGGCGAGCGGGATCACGCCGTTGGTCACCGAGCTCATGGATCACGAGGTGATGCGTGCGATTGCGGACTTACAACAAAGCCGTGGCCAACCCCCGGCCTTTTCGCTGGAGGCGGCGGCGTTGCTGCTGGTCGCCGTAGATGGTGACAAAAATGCCGTCGAGTGTGACATTGAAGTGATTGCGGATGTGCTGCGTCAATCCGGCGCGACGAGCGTGCAGCGGGCGCGCAGTCCCGAAGAAGCCGAGGTGCTGTGGGAGATTCGACGGTCGGTGTCGCCGGCGGTGATCCGCCTGGGCAACTCGCGCTTTGGCGAAGACATCGTCGTGCCGCGCGGGCAGATTCCGCAGATGGTGGCGCTGGTCAAGCAGATCGCGCAGAAGTACGATCTGACGATCGCGGTCTTCGGTCACATCGGCGATGGCAATCTGCATCCCAACATCATCTGCGATCGGCGCGATGCGGAGATGATGAAGCGCGTGGAAGCGGCCTCACATGCCATCTTCGATGCGGCGATCGAACTGGGCGGCGCGATCAGCGGTGAACACGGCATCGGCCTGCTGAAGACGGGTTACGTGCCCAAGAGCGTTGATCCGATCGCGCTGGAGATGATGCGTCAGGTGAAGAAACTGTTTGATCCAAACAACATCATGAATCCGGGGAAGAAGCTCGGCGTGAGAGGCGCAGTGACGTGGTGATTTTGGATTTTAGATTGCCGACTTTGGATTGAAGGTAGGGATAAAGCGCATATTGCTGCAAACTATCGTGCTGCCTGTCGTGCCAAATCAAAGGCCGATATGATTCACAAACTCAGCCTCGTTGAAGAGGAAGCAGATGAGAGCCTGTTGTGGATGGAATTGCTGGTTGAGTCTGAACTAATCGGGACGTCACGCCTGAGTGCGCTGATGGCCGAAGGTAATGAAATCCTTGCTATGATTGTCTCTTCCATCAAGACGCTTCGCGTTCGAAAGTAACCACCAGCGATGGATAATCCAAAATCCAAAACCCAAAATCTAAAATCAGAAGCAGACTTGCTGAAAGATCAGCTCATTGCCTGGCGGCGCGACTTTCATCGCCACCCAGAGTTGGGCTTTCAGGAATTTCGAACCTCCGGTATCGTGGCCAAGTATTTATCCTCGCTGGGGCTGGAAGTGCAGACCGGCATCGGCCAAACGGGCGTGGTTGGCTTGCTGGAAGGATCGCGACCCGGCCCGGTAGTGATGCTGCGCTTCGATATGGATGCACTGCCGATTCATGAATTGAATCAGACCGACTATGTTTCGGAAAACGCCGGAGTCATGCACGCCTGCGGACACGACGCCCATACCGCGATCGGCCTGGGGATCGCGCAGCTGCTGACCAAGCGGCGTGAGGAATTGGCGGGCACGATTAAGTTTGTGTTTCAACCCGGCGAGGAAGGTTGCGGCGGCGCGCTGGCGATGATTGCGGACCATGTTCTGGAGAACCCAAGGCCGGACGTGGCCCTGGGCTTGCACGTCTGGAATGATCAGCCGTTGGGGCTGCTGGCCGCCGGTAACGGCGGGGTGATGGCGGCCGCGGACATCTTCACCATCAAGGTGCAGGGCCAAGGCGGGCACGGCGCGCAGCCGCACCTGTGCGTCGATGCCACCTTGATCGCTTCACAGATTGTGGTGGCCTTGCAGAGTATCGTGGCGCGCAACGTCAATCCGCGCCAGACAGCGGTCGTTACGGTTGGCGCGATTCATGCGGGAACGGCCTTTAACGTCATTGCCGATACGGCGGAGCTGAAGGGTACGATCCGCACGTTTGACGCGACCACGCGCGCGGGCATCGTGCACCGCTTGAGCGAAGTCGTCGAGAGTACGGCGCGGGCGCTGGGGGGCAGGGCGTCGATCGAAATCAAGGTGATTTCACCGGCGACAGTCAACGACGAGCGGGTCGCCCAGTTGGTGCGCGAGACGGCGATCGAAATGCTGGGTGCGGAGCACGTCACCGCCGATCAGCTCACGATGACGGCCGAGGACATGAGCGAGTTTCTCAGCCAGGTGCCGGGCTGTTTCTTCTTCATCGGCTCGGCAAATGCCGCGCAGGGGTTGAATGCGCCGCATCATAACCCGCGCTTTGACATCGACGAGGCTGTGCTGCCGTTGGGCGTGGCGGTGCTGGCCGAGGCGGCGTGGCGGTACGGAAAGACCACAACGGATTAAGGATAATATGACCATTTACTACTTGGAAGATCTTGAAACCCGCTTGCAGGAAGTGAACGATCTCAATTCGGCGAATGCGGTGTTGAGCTGGGATCAGTCGACCTATATGCCGCCCGGCGGGGCCGCAGCTCGCGGCCGGCAAATGGCCACGCTGAGCCGCCTGGCGCACGAGAAGTTCACCGATCCTGAGGTAGGCCGCTTGCTGGATCAACTGCGGCCTTATGAAGAAAGCCTGCCCTACGATTCAGATGACGCCAGTTTGATCCGCGTCACACGTCGCGAGTATGAGCGCAGCACGAAGATTCCGGCAGAGTTTGTGGCGCAACTCAACGAGCATCAAGCCGAATCCTATCAGGTGTGGACCGAGGCCCGCCCGGCCAACGATTTCAAGCGCGTGCAGCCCTACCTGGAAAAGACGCTCGATCTCAGCCGCCAACTGGCGAATTATTTTCCGGGCTATGAGCACATCGCCGATCCATTGATCGACTTTGCCGACGAAGGGATGAAAGTCTCCAAGGTTCGTCCGCTCTTCGCCGAGCTGCGGGCGCAGCTGGTACCGATCGTGCAGGCGTTCACCTCGCAGCCGGTGGCTGATGATGCCTGCCTGAAGCAATTTTATCCTGAATCTCAGCAGTTGGACTTTGGCCTGGAAGTCATCAAGGCGTTGGGCTACGATTTCAATCGCGGGCGGCAGGACAAGACCCACCATCCGTTCATGACCAAATTCTCGTTGGGCGATGTGCGGATCACCACGCGCGTGCAGGAGCGTGACTTGGGTGATGCTTTGTTCAGCACCATGCATGAAGCCGGCCACGCCATGTACGAACAGGGAATTCGCCTGGAGCTGGATGGCACACCGCTGGCGGGCGGAACTTCATCGGGTGTGCACGAGAGCCAGTCGCGCACCTGGGAAAACCTGGTGGGGCGTAGCCGGGACTTCTGGTCGTTCTTCTATCCCAAACTGCAAGCGGCTTTCCCGGAGCAACTGAAGGCGGTGTCACTGGACACGTTTTATCGCGCCATCAACAAGGTTGCGCCATCGTTGATCCGCACCGATGCCGACGAAGTGACGTACAACTTGCACGTGATGATTCGCTTCGATTTTGAAATCGACCTCCTGGAAGGCAAGTTGGCGATCTCCGATCTGCCGGAGGCCTGGCAGGCACGCTATCAATCCGATCTGGGCGTCCGTGCGCCGGACGATCGTGATGGGGTGTTGCAAGATGTGCATTGGTATGCGGGGAACATTGGCGGGTCGTTCCAGGGCTATACGCTGGGCAACCTCCTGAGCGCGCAGATCTTTGAAGCGGCTAAGCGGGACCAGCCTGGAATTTCTAGCGAGATGCGTGAAGGCCGGTTCGCGCTATTGCGCGATTGGCTGACGCAGAACATCTATCAGCACGGCAGCAAGTTCACTGCGAACGAAGTGATCGAGCGTGCCACGGGGAATCCGTTAAGCATCGGACCGTACATTCATTACCTGCGGACCAAGTATGGCGAGCTCTACAAATTAGTGTGATAAAATCCGCCGTGTAGGAAGTTCGAATGCGAAGGCGGCCAACTCAGTTGGCCGCGAAACTTTGAAGAAGAAACGACATGACACAAGCAGGTCCTTTGCAATGGCGTACGGGCGCCGGCTGGCTGGTTTTGTTGGGTGGCGGGCGCTGGGAAGATACCGAAACGATTCACTCACAAGCGATCTCGGCGATTACGGACGAGTCGCCAATTGCGTTCATTCCGGCAGCCGATCCCGATCCGACGAGGGGCGAAGCCTTTTTGTCGTTCTATGCCGATTTGGGCGCACCGCACGGCTACGTCGTGCCTATTCACAGTCAGCAGTCCGCACACGATCCCGCCAACTACCGGCGGCTGGCGAATGCGAGTTTGATCTATATCGGTGGAGGCAGCGCCCGGCGTTTGCTCGAAACGCTGGAAGGCACGGCCGCGATCGAGGCGATGGCCGCCGCGTTCGACGGCGGCGCGGTGATTGTCGGCGAGAGTGCAGGTGCGCTGCTGCTCGGCAAGTGGGGGGTCAGCACCGAACAGGGCAAGGTTTACCCCGGCTGGGGGTGGGTCTCCGATGCACTGATCACGCCGCATTACTCGGCAGAACGAACAACGCAAGTGCGCACCGCATTGCAGCGTTACCCGGAAGCGATCTCGCTGGGTATTCCCGATTGTGTCGCGCTGGCACTTGGCCCGGATGGTGAATTAGCGACGTGGACGGATACCGATCAGCAAGTGACCGTCACATTGGGACCCAAATTTGGTAGGTAACCTCACCCACCCCCGACCCCTCCCTCTCCTGAATTGAATTCAGGAGAGGGAGGGGAGGTGGAGGAACTCATGCCACTGCCACTCGACGAACTGGTGGAACAACCCAGCCTGGTCAATCAATACGCGCAGGAATTCGATTGGGAAGAGTTGCTGTTTGAGTATGAACTCGCCCTGGACGACATTCAGGCCTGGTTGCGCGGGTTGAACGAAGAGCAGATTCACTTCAAGCCGGCCTTGCAGGCGTTTTCGATTGCCGAGATCATCACGCACAACTCTTCTGCCGATGAACTGTTCTGGTCGTGGTTATCGCTGCTGGCGCAGGGACGCGGCGCGGAGATCGATCCGCGGCTGCTGCTGAGCGGTGGCGGCGCGCGCCACACGGCTTCACTGCCCGATCTGATTGCTGCGAATGAAGCCTGCCGCATGCTGGCCCGTAACACGATCGACAATCTGCCCCCCGCGTCTGATCTCGCTGCGACTACACCGCATCCGTACTTTGGTGCGTTGAATGCGAAGGGCTGGCTCTATTTCATGTGCCTGCATCGCGGGATGCATCGCTATCAATGTGAAAGTGTCATCGACGCGCCGGGTTTTCCGCGCAGCGTCAGTGTGCAGACTCAGCCGCGCGAAGTCTATCAACCGTCCGAGCGGAAGACCTGGCTGGGCCAGGAGGCGGGGAGTCAACGTCCAGGGGCGTCGCGCGGAAAGCAGCACACCCGGGGGAAGAAGCAGGCTGCCCAACCCAACCCGCCAAGCGTCAAGTCCTCTGCTGTCAAGAAACGCCCAGCGAACAAGAAGACCACGGCCCGTACCAAGTAGGTCAAGTGCATGACAGATTCAATTTTGTCGGAAGAACGGATTTTTACCGAGCGCGAGTTACAGCAATTCAATGGCGCGCGCGGCCAACCCGTCTACATCGCGTATGAGGGTGTGGTCTATGATGTGACGGCTTCACCGCTATGGCGCAGCGGACTGCACAAGGACCTGCACTACGCAGGCACCGACCTCACTGGCACGTTGCGCACGCCCGGCGGCCCGCCCTCGCATGATGAGGGCCACGGGCAGGCGCCGCACACCGCCGAAGTATTTACACATATCACCGTCAAACGAGTAGGGCGGTTGAGCCATGAGCAATGAACAATTTCCAATTAACCACGATCAAGAGCTAACAACCTAGAACCCATTATGAAAAAACGCTGGGGTGTACTCGTCATCTTGATCATCCTCGCGGTCGGCTCCTTTGCGATCGGCGGCGCGCCGTTGATCCGCTTTTTAGCCGATCAGGAGCGTGTCCGCGCGTGGATCGAAGGCTTTGGGGTGTGGGGGCCGCTGGCCTTGATCGCCATGATCGCCGTCCAGACCGTGCTCTCCGTCTCGCCGATCAGTCTGCTGGCCGTCGTGGGCGCGTACCTGTTTGGCTTCTGGCAGGGTGTCGTGTATGCCTTCATCGGACTGGCGCTGGGCTCGTCGTTGTGCATGATCCTGGGAAGGCGCTTCGGACGACCCCTGGTCGATCGCCTGATCGATCCGAAATCGATGGCGACGTTCGATCGATTTACGGAGAAGCGCGGCCCGGTCTTTTTCTTCATCATCTTCGTCATGCCGTGGGTGCCGGACGATCTGGCCTGCTACGCGATCGGGTTGAGCCGCCTGTCGTTGAAGCTGATGATCCCGCTGGCGGCCTTTGGTCGCATGCCCAGTGTGATTGTGCAATGCTGGTTGACGGCTTATGCCACCGTCCTGCCGCCGGCCGTGATCATCGGCGTGATTGCCGGTGGGGTGCTGCTGGCGCTGGCCTTCTATCGCTATCACCGGCAATTGGAACAAGTGGTGATCGATCTGGCAGCGCGCTTCAATCGGCGTGTAGCGCTGCCGGTCACGGAACCGGTTGACGACATTGAAGGTTAAACCAAACGGGCGAGTGTTTGACTCGCCCGTTTGGCAAACTGCCTGCTGGCTGAGAAACCCATCAGTTTCTCAACTCCCCAACCCGGCGATAGCTCGAAAAGCGTGATACACGCTGACCATGTCGTCGCCGACCCATTCGAGGGTGACGCCGTCGCTGCGTTTTGAGCCCGGCACGCGCAGGGCCTGATCGATTTGATCGGGGCGGGTGAGCTCCACGCGCAGATGGATCGGTGGATTGACGACAAAGGGCGGAATTTGGCGCACCATGGCATGCGCCGCAGCGTGACGGATGGCTGTGCGTGTGTCTGCCACCGCCAGGCATTCGGCACTCATGCGCCCGCGGGCCGTCTTCACGACGACGGCTTCGATCGGGCCGAGCAGATCGAGCGCTTCCTGCACGGCGGCGCGATCGCCTGTAATCAACGCCACCCGCGCTCCGAACGAGCCACACACGGCCGCATTCAGTCCGATCTCGCCCACCGCTTGATCATTCAACCAGACGCCCCGCACCTGATCGGTCCAGGTGTGGCACAGAACCGCATCGGGGGTATTGGCGCGGGCGTGATAGCCGATGAAGAACACGCACTCGGCCTGCTGCACGCCTTCCACCATGGACC
>JAUQXC010000738.1 GCA_030834825.1 Thermoflexales bacterium | reverse complement strand
GCCTCGCGCTCGGCGGCGGGCCGTTCGGAGAGATCAAACAGCGGCAGCGTTTCTGCCGTGGCCGGGGTGATCACTTGAATTGGGTGTTCATCATGCAGCACAAAAGTCGTGCGCAAAGATTCGTGGCGGCGGATGATCTCCGTCAGACTGCGTTCCAGAGCAGGCACATCGAGCTGCCCCTGCAGGCGCACTGCCGAAGGAATGTTGTAAGCCGTGTTGCCCAATTCCCACTGATCGATAAACCACAACCGTTCCTGTGAAAACGATAGGGGTAACTGCTCCGGCCTCGTCAGCGCCGCGATACTCGGGTAGTCCGGTGTGGAAGTTCGTGTGAGAGCTTCCAGGCGCACGGCCAACTCGGCAATGGTGGGTGCTTCAAACAGGCTACGCAGGGGCAGTTGAACTTTCAGAGTCTGGTTGAGGCGTGAGACCACCTGGGTGGCCAGCAGCGAATGGCCGCCTACGGCGAAGAAGTTGTCGCGGACGCCGACCCGTTCGAGGTGCAGGATATCCGTCCAGATGGCGGCCAGTTCTTGTTCGAACAGAGTGCGCGGGGCCACATAGGTATGGCTGGCCGCAGTCTGCGTTAGATCCGGTGAGGGCAAGGCACGGCGATCGACTTTGCCATTGGTGGTCAACGGCAGTGCTTCCAGCAGGATGAAGGCGGTCGGTACCATGTAATCTGGCAAGGTATCCAGCAGACGGCGGCGTAGATCTTCCAGATTGAGCGAAGGTGTGTCTGGCACCAGATAGGCGATCAGTCGTTTATCGTCCGGCCGCTCGGCTGCCTGATGGACCATCATGACTGCCTCGCGGATGGCGGGTTGTTGCTGCAAGACTGCCTCGATCTCGCCCAGCTCAATGCGGAAGCCGCGCACCTTCACTTGATGATCGAGGCGACCCAGAAACTCAATTCGGCCGTCGGGTAGATAGCGAGCGAGATCGCCGGTGCGATACACCCGCGCGCCCGGTTCAAGGCTGAAGGGATGAGGGATGAACCGTTCGGCAGTGATTTCCGGCCGTTGCAAGTAACCGCGCGCCAGACCCACTCCACTCACATACAGTTCGCCTGGTACACCGACCGGGACGGGACGCAGCCACGCATTCAGAATGTATGCTTGCGTGTTGGCGATAGGCCGCCCGATGGTGACGCGCGTCTCTGCTGTGGAGCACTCGGCGTAGGTGGCCCAGATGGTGTTCTCAGTGGGACCGTATAAGTTAAAGAAACGACACTGCTGGACCCAGCGGCGCATCAACTCTGGCGGACAGGCTTCGCCGGCCACATGCAGCACACGCAGTGCTGGCAGATCTTCAGTGGGCAGGATTGCTAGAGCCGAAGGGATGAGGGTGACCAGTGTGATACTTTGGTCCCGCAATAGCTGCGCTAAATCGGGCCCGGGAAGCAATCTCTCGCGAGCGGTCAGACACAATGTGGCACCGGTACCCAGCCCGGCGATCAGCTCAGCAATAGACGCGTCAAAGTTGATCGAAGCAAATTGCAAAACTCGATCGGAGGGCGTGACATTCCAGGCGGCAATTTGCGCTGTCAGGACATTGCTCAGACCTTGATGGGTGACGACGACCCCTTTGGGTCGGCCCGTTGAGCCGGAGGTGTAAATGATATAGGCGGCCTGTTGTACCGTGCCGGGTTGACGCTTAACCACCGCGCCCGAGGTAGCTTCGATCACGGGCCACACGCGATCGAGGCAGATGATCTGCGGGGGTGGTTCCGGCAGTGAGAGGGTTTCTTTCACGTGCGAGTCAGTCAGCAGCAGCGTTGCGCGCGCGTCTGCCAGAGTGAAGGTTAACCGTGCGGGAGGCAAGGTCGGATCCAGCGGCACGTAGGTGCCGCCTGCCTTCCAAATTGCCAAGAGGCTGATGATCAGTTCCAGTGATCGCGCCAGGCATACGCCGACCGCGATTTCCGGGCCGATCCCTAATTGTTGTAAATAGTGAGCCAGCTGATTGGCGTGCTCATTCAATTCGCGATAGGTTAGCTGCGCATCTTCAAACGTCACTGCGACTGCATCGGGCGTCTGTGTAGCGTGATCTTCAATCAACTCGTGCAGACAACGCTCCCGTGGATAAGGAGCTTGCGTCGTATTCCAGTCTTGCAGAAGTTGCTGTCGCTCCACCTCCGTCAGTAGATCGAGATCGGACAAGCGTTGCTGTGGCCGGTGGGCAAGGCGGGCCAACAGCGTTTGGAAATGTGCGATTAAACGCTGAATGGTGGCCCGCTCGAACAAATCGGTGTTGTATTCCACCGTGCCGAGCAAGCCTGGCGGCACTTCGATCAGGGATAAGGTCAGATCGAACTGGGCGGCCTGATTGTCCATTTCCAACGGCCGCAGCGTTAGGCCGGGCAACTCGATCGTCGGCATGGGAGCGTTCTGCAAAACAAACAGCACTTGAAACAATGGCGCATGGCTCAGGTCGCGCTGCACGTGCAGCTCATCGATCAGGCGATCGAAAGGCAGGTCTTGATGGGCATAGGCGCCCAGCGTCACCTCACGCACTTGCTTGAGTAGATCCGTGAAAGACGGGTTGTGCGCCAGATTGACGCGCAGCGCCAACGTGTTGACGAAGAACCCGATGAGATTTTCGATCTCCTCGTGAGCCCGATTGGCGATTGGCGTTCCGACGATGATCTCAGTTTGACCGGTGTAATGATGGAGCAGGACCTGAAAGGCGCCCAGTAAGGTCATGAAGAGCGTCGCCTCGGCACTCTGCGCGATGGCTTGCAGCGCCGTGACCACATCGCCTGAGATGGTGAAGGTTTGCTTGGCGCCACGAAAGGTTTGAGCAGGCGGCCGGGGATGATCGGTGGGCAGTTGCAGGACGGGCAGCTCGCCATTGAACTGCTGCTTCCAGTAAGCGATCTGCTGCTCGAGCATTTCACCGCTCAGCCGCTGGCGTTGCCATACCGCGTAATCGGCGTATTGAAGGGGCAGCTCGGGCAGCGGCGATGGTTGCCCGGCACAAAAAGCGATATAGATGGCCATTACTTCACGCACAAAGACGCCGATGGACCAGCCATCTGAAATGATGTGATGCATGATCACGAGCAGCACATGCTCCTGCTCGGCCAGCCGGACTAACGTGACGCGCAGCAATGGCCCTGTGGTGAGCTGAAAGAGGCGCTGGGCTTCGGCGCGCATCAGCTGGTGCAGTTGCGTCTCACGCTCATCGGGGGTGAGTGTCGTCAGATCGATGACGGGGAGAGTTAGCTTCAGCTCCGGCGCGATCACCTGGATCGGTTGCTCACCCTTGACGGTGAAGGTGGTGCGCAGCACTTCATGACGGAGCACGATTTCATTCAGACTGCGCTCAAAGGCGGGAATGTCAACGGCCCCAACGAGGCGCACCGCCTGCGGGATGTGATAAGCCGTGCTATCGGGAATCAACTGACCCAGAAACCAGAGACGTTGCTGGGCGAGCGATAACGGCAAGGCGTCTTGACGTGAGGTGCGTGGAATAGCCGGTTCGGTCCGAGCAGGTTGTATGCCTTGCAGCCGGTGTTCGAGCTGCTGAGTCGCCTCGGGCGATAATGCAGCGCGGCGGGCCGCTAGTTTGGCGCGACGTTGGGCGAATTGATCCGTTGTCATAGGTTTACTCACGTTTCGTGGGGGAGTCAATTTCTTCGAGCACGCGCTCTTCAATCAGTAGCGCCAGGCCAGCCAAGGTAGGTTCCTCAAACAAGCTGCGTAAAGTCAGATTGAGGTGAAAGACCTGATTGACGCGGAAGATGACCTGTGTGGCCAGCAGCGAATGACCTCCCAGTTCCAAGAAGTTATCGTAGAGGCCGATCTTTTCTCGTTGCAGCACTTGCGCCCAGATATCGGCCAATTTCTTTTCGACGGGCGTTTCGGGTGGGATGTATTCTTTTTCGCGAGTGTCCAGATCGGGCGCTGGCAAGGCGCGCTGATCTAGTTTGCCGTTAGAGGTAAGCGGCAACGCATCCAGCTTAACAAAGGTGGCCGGGATCATATAGGGGGGCAATCGGCCTTGCAGGAAAGAGCGCATCTCGCCCGAGCCATCGGCGGCCTCATCGTTGAGGACAATATAGGCAATTAGCTGTTTGTCACCTGATCGATCTTCGCGCGCCAGAACCACGGTCTCTCGGATGGCTGGGTGTCGCCTTAAGGCCGTCTCTACTTCACCCAGTTCGATGCGAAAGCCTCGCACTTTGACCTGAAAATCGGAGCGTCCCAGGTACTCAATATCGCCCGAGATGTTGTACCGTCCTAAATCGCCCGTCTTATACAACCGTGCTCCTGACCGCGTGCCAAATGGGTTGGGAATAAAACGTTCCGCAGTCAGATCGGCGCGGTTCAAGTAGCCACGTGCTAATCCTGCCCCGCCTACATAGATCTCGCCGGGCACACCTATCGGAACAAGCTGCAACAGGCGATCGAGTATATATACCTGCAAATCCGGGATGGGCCGGCCAATCATACTGCCTGGCACGTTCTCCAGATCGTCTAATTCCACCGGACGATACGTGACATGCACGGTCGTCTCGGTGATACCATACATGTTCACCAACTGTGGCTTTTGTAGAGGATGACGGCTATACCATGGACGAAGACTTTGTAGTGCCAGGGCCTCGCCGCCGAAGATCACTGAGCGTAAGGCCAAAGGATGCTGTGTGGCAGCTCGTTCTTCTGCAAGAATCAATTGACTAAACGCTGAAGGAGTCTGATTGAGAATCGTCACCTGCTCGTTTGCCAACAGTTCGTAAAATGTTTCTGGCATGCGGCTGACCCAGTAAGGCACGATGATCACTCGCCCACCATAACGCCAGGCTCCCCACAATTCCCAGATAGAGAAGTCAAATGCATACGAATGGAATAAGGTCCAGATATCTTGTTCGTCAAAATGATACCAGGCCTGAGCGGCCGCCAGGAGCCGGGCGACATTCGCGTGACTGACCATCACTCCTTTGGGGTTGCCCGTTGACCCGGAGGTATAGATCACATACATCAGATTGTCGAGGGTCGCCTGACTAGTGGGGTTCTGCGAATGTTCCCCTAGGTCAAATTCCTGGTCGACATCCAGACATATCCGTTGGCCGGAGAATTCGGCCAACGGATCGAGCAGCTGTTGCTGCGTCAACAACACCGCAATGCCTGCATCCGCCAACATATACACCAGACGTTCCGGTGGAGCTTGTGGATCGAGGGGCACATATGCCCCGCCTGCTTTTAGAACGCCGAGCACCCCCAGGATCATCTCCAGCGATCGTTCCAGGCATATGCCGACCAGGCTATCAGGTCCTATTCCCAGCAGCTGTAACTGATGTGCGAGTTGATTGGCGCGCTGATTCAATTCTCGATAGGTCAGGTGGTGCTGTTCAAAGACGACGGCCACAGCCTCGGGTCTGCGCTTGACCTGATCTTCAAATAACTCGTGGAGACACCGTTCCTGTAGATAATTAATGTCGGTGTTATTCCAATCTGTCAGGATTTGCCGCCGTTCCGGTTCTGTCAGGAGAGGTAGCACGCCAATTCGTTGTCTAGGATTGTCAACCACGGCCTGTAATAAAATCTGGTAGCGTCCAAACAAGCGCTGGATCGTTGAGGCGTCAAACAGGTCGGTCGGATATTGGAGAAAGCCAGTCAGCCCCTCTGGTGTCTCAACCAGTGAAAGCAAAAGCTCCACGTCGGATTGAAAATCCATTTCCCGTACAAAGCGCTGACAATTTAGCTCAGATAGTTTAATGTCGGGGTTAGGAACGTTTTGCAAAATCAAAAGTACTTGAAAGAGGGAGGCCCGCTCAAACTTGAGCTGAGCTTGCAGGGCCTCCAGTAGTTTTTGAAAAGGGATCGTTTGATGATCGTAGGCTTCTAAAGTCGTCCGCCGCGCCTGTTGCAGCACTTCGGTAAAAGTCAGATTTCCTTCTAAGTCAGCTCGTAGGACCAGGGTATTTAGAAACAGTCCAATTAGCCTTTCAACATCGTTGATCGTGCGGTTTGCAACCACGGTGCAGAGATTGATGTTGGCCTGCCCGGTATAGCGGTGCAGCAGAATTTGCAGACCGGCCAATAACACCATGAACAAAGTACAATCTTCCTGCTGGGCTAGCGCCTTCAATTGCTCACGCAACAACAGCGGCAGCTTCACCGGTTCCCGCGCGCCGAGGGTTGTTCGCTTGATTGGTCGAGGCCGATCATAGGGCAATGCTAGAACGCCGGAACTGCCGCTCAATTGTTTGACCCAATAAGCGATTTCGCGCTCCAGCACCTCTTCTTGCATTTTCTCTCGCTGCCAGCGCGCGAAATCGGCATATTGCAGCGGCAGTGGCGGTAACGGTGAAGGACGGTCTTTCGAGAAGGCCTCATATAAAACGCCGAGTTCCTGAATGAGATTGCCGAGTGACCAGGCATCCGACACCAGATGTTGGGTGATCAGAATCAAAACGTGGTCGGTTGTGTCCAATTGTAGCAATGAAGTTCTCAGGAGCGGCCCGTGGACGATGTCAAAAGGTTGAGTTAGTTCAGCCCTGACAATGCGCCGCGCTTCGGCCTCACGCATAGTTGCCGGGAGGTGCTCCAATGAGCTAACGGGAAGCTGCATCGGCTGAGCCGGCTTGATCGATTGCATGGGCTGCCCGTTGACGAGGACAAAGGTGGTTCGCAGCATTTCGTGGCGACGCACGATCTCGGTGAAACTTTGTTCTAACGCGGTGACATTAAGTTGGCCGGTGATCCGCACCGTTAAACTCAGGCCATTGATGCTGCCAGGGTTGATCTGTTCTTCGAGCCAGAATCGCTCCTGCGAGAAAGACAAAGGCGCCAGCCTGACATCCGACTCTTTTTTGGCCAGCAACTCCAGCAGCCGTGCGCGCTGTTCTTGTGTAGTTAAGTTCGCTGTCGAGGAAAAATTCTTAGTCATTTTCCTTTCGTTCTTATCCTACAGCCAGGCTTGCGAGTTTTCATGTGAAGACTTAATCTTCGGCTGCGAGCCGTCAGGCATGAATTAATGCGCCAGGCGTTTGATTGGAAACTTCTTCCAGCAGCCGTTCTTCGATCAACAATCCCAGGCCAGCCACGGTGGGTTCTTCAAACAGGCTGCGCATGGGCAGGTCGAGTTGAAAGGTGCGGTTGATGCGATGGATAATCTGAGCGGCGAGCAAGGAATGGCCGCCGACTTCAAAAAAATTGTCGTGAATGCCAATTTGCTTGGCGGGCAGCACTTCGGCCCAGAGCTTGATCAGTTTTTCTTCGACAGGCGTTTCAGGCGGCGCATAGTTCTGGCGGGGAGCGCT
>JAUQXC010000737.1 GCA_030834825.1 Thermoflexales bacterium | reverse complement strand
AATGACTTGGCGAGCATGGTCTTGGCCAGGCCGGGCACATCTTCGATCAACACGTGGCCGGGAGTCAACAAGGCGACCGTCAACAACTCCACGACAGACGCCTTGCCGACGATGACTTTTTCAATGTTGGCTTGAAGACACTGGGCGGCCGCTTGAACAGGCTGAATGTCTGTCATCAATGTTCCTCGGGGAGTTATCAGTTGTCAGTAGCCAGAGCGTGACGATCTACTGATAACTGTTCACTGACTACTGTTCACTTTATCGCTTGCCTCATCCAACCTTGCCACTTCCTCATCCGTCAGTCGCCAGCCCAACGCGCCAAGGTTCTCCTGCGCCTGTCCTAGATTCTTCGCGCCGGGTATCGGCACGGCGCCCTTGCAGATGAGCCAGTTTAACGACACTTGCGACGGTGTCTTCGCGCTGTTGGCGACGCCATGCGCCTGACCGATCTCGTTCAGCAAACCGATCAAGGGTTGAATCTTGCCCAGATACTGACGGTTGTACATGCGGCCACGCATACCGGGCGGGACGTTATCGGGCGTGTACTTGCCGGTGAGCATCCCCTTCGCGATCGGGCTATAGGCGATCAACGTAACGCCCAGATCGCGACAAACTTTGACCAACCCGCTGGTCTCCGGCTTCCGATCGAGCAAACTGTATTCCACTTGATTCGAAGCCAACGGTATACCATATCGTGCTAGAGCCGCATGAGCACGCATCGTCTGGCTGGGACTGTAATTGGAGACGCCCACCGCACGGGTCAATCCCGCCTCCACCGCCTTGGCCAGCGCCTCCATCCAAATCTCGACAGGGATGGGCGAAAACGGGAAATGGATCTGATACAAGTCTACTCGCGAGAGGCCTAATCGGTTCAAACTGTTACGTAACGCCTGGATCAAACGGTTCGGCGATAGCCGCCACGGCAAGGGCGCGAACTTTGTAGCGATCACCAGCCGATCGCGCACCCCGGCCTGCTGGACGAACTGACCCAGCAGCGTTTCCGAACGGCCCCGCCCATACATCTCCGCCGTGTCGATGAAGTTGACTCCAGCGTCCAGCGTCACGTCGAACACCGGGCGCAGATCAGCCTCGCCATAGCCCTTGCCATAGCCCCACATCATCGTATCCCCCCACTGCCACACGCCCAGGCCCAGCGGGGACACCCGGAGATCGGTCTTGCCTAATGGAACAGTTTCAAATTGAGAGGACATGAGACTCCTGATATCCAAATCGGCAACAGATTCACACCGGATAAACGGATAACTGACTCGCACATCTGTTTATCCCGTGATTATCAGTTGCATCGTATCATCCACCACATTCTTTCAACACAGCACGCGCTTCTTCAGTTTCAGGCGAACGGATACGCGTATAAATTTCTACGGCGCGTGAAGCATATGGCAGACCTTCTGCCGGCCGGCCTTGCCTTGCCAGGGCCTGCGCCAGGACAACACTGTTACGTGCTGTAAGGTCTTGAATATGAACCGTCCCCAACAACACAAATGCTTCGCGTGCCAGCGCTTCAGCCTCAACCCACTTCTGTTGTCGCACGGCTAACCGGGCTAGATTGCAACCAATAAAAGCGAGGTTCTTGGGATAGTTCATCTGCCTGGCCAGCTGGTAACCTTCGCGATAATGCAACTCGGCCGAGGCAAAATCGCCTGCGCGCAGCTCGGCGCCCGCCAGGCTATTCAACGCCAGCGTCACATCTGCTCCCTGCGGATCACGCACACGCTGCAAGTCCAGCGATTCTTGATAAGCGGCGACGGCGGCTGGATAGTCCTGAACGGCCATGGCGGCCTGACCTTTCAGGCGCACGAAAAAGGCCCGTTCACGCCCCTTGGCACCGGCCCAGTAGGTATTGATGCGCTTCACGCATTCCAACAACTCCGGCGTCTGGTTGCGTTCGCGATAGACGAAGGCCATGCCATAGGCACGCCAACCCGCGTTGATCCAGTCACTTGCTTCGACGGCCCGTTTCTCACCTTCGGCGTGGAGCGCCAGTTTCTCATCCCACCGCCCGGAGAAGCTGAGAAAAGTGTAGATCAACTGACACACCTGCTGAAAGCGGGCATTCTCGCCCTGCTGGTATAACGGCAGCGCCGCGGCCACCAGCGGCCAACGCTCTACGAGCACACGAAAGCCAGCCAGGTTGTCAAAGCCGCCATGCTGTTGCAAGAGATCGTAAACGTGCTCGTTCAAGCGAGTGGCGGCCTGGGTCAGTGCAGCCGGATGCTTCTGGCGTAGGTAACTCGCCACGACGCCGGGAAGAAGATACTTCTCAAATTGCACGTCGCCGATCACCAGCGCGCGCTCACTCAGATCCTCCAGTTCGGTGGTGGCGTAGGCTTCGGCCACTTGCGCAAGCGGCGCGATCCAGTCCGGCCGGGCCGGCAGATAAAAATAGGATAACGCCGCCAGCAAAGCCACCGACTTCTCGTTCAAAGTATCAACCAGATCGCCCAGTACATAGTCGATGGGATTGTTGTGATCGGGCGCATTCTCCAGAAAGTGCAAGGCGTCGGACACGGTTCGACATTGGCTGCCCGATCGACCCAGCTGGCCCACCAGCCATTCGATCAGCAGTGGATTGCCCTTGGCATACTCATACAGTTGCGTGCGTTCGTCGGCAGTGGCACGCGCCAGATATTTATTCCGCTCAGCCAGCTTGGCGATCAGCTTCAGCGCCGCGTCCTTCTTCAACCGATCGAGCCGCACCATCTCGGCGGCCACATCGGCGCGGCGGCGGCTGGTGACGATGGCCTTGCACGAGCGCGGCAGACGCTTGAGGAACTGAAACAACCGCACACTTTCGGCTTCGTCAAACGTCTCCAGATTGTCGATGATGATCAACGCGTGGCGATTCTCCAGCAACCGGCGCACCTCGCGTGCCCGTTCTGCCGGCTCCGTCCGCTCCACATCCTCTTCACCCAATTCGCGTGCCAGCTCAGAGAGCAAGGTCAGATAGTTGGGCAGCATGAAATCTTCCAACTTCTGCTCGCCCTGGGGCGTCAACTCGCGCACTTTGGCGGAGAGAAAAATCTTGGTGGTGTAAACGCTCTCGGGAGCCAGCTGCCCGGCCTGGATCGCCAGCGCGGTCTTGCCGATGCCGCCCGGCCCGTCGATCAATACGCCCCAGCCGTTCGATTCCGGATCGAGCGCTTCGGCGATGATGGCCAGTTCTTCTTCGCGGCCAAAGAAGTACGGCTGATGCGGCAGCTCGGCGCGCCGGGGCGCGGTGGAGGGCGCGCCGTAGTAGTTGTGCGTGGTTTGATGGATGATCTTATCGCGGCCCGTCACGTCTCCGCCGATATCAATATGCTCGGCATCCAGGTTTGCCCCGCCGCTGCGATTGGTTACCTCTGACATATGCTTCCCCCCGTGCTATGGATGAATGACTTTCAGCCCCAAAGCAGATTCGAAAGCATCGTAATCACGATCGTTGTGAAGCAACTCATAGCCACTGAGGAGACAAAAGGTGGCGATGAGACCGTCAATTGTGGCGCGAATGGTCAAACCTTGTCGCCGTAACCTCCGATAGTTTTGCGCTGCCGCGATGGCCAGATTGATGCCGCCGGTTTCGAACACTTCAAACTTCAGCAGGTCACGACGCAGCTGCTGCCACTGCCGGTCGTCGCGCACACCTTGCAATACTTCGCAGAGGATTAGATCGGTCAGGCCCAACCGCTGGCGAGTCAATTGGTCGTCAAGCCAGTCTGTATGAAGTGTACGGATGCCGTTAAAGTAATCGATCCAAATTGTGGTGTCGACGATGATCATGCTTTACTTCTCCGGTACGCGGCTGCGACGCAGCTCATCCAAATCTCCCTCCCACTGTACTTGACCGCGCCAGCGCCGAATATCGGCTTGATTCTTGATCTGGATCAACGCCCGCAATCCGGCCTCGACCACAGCGCGTTTGGTCCGCAAGCCAGTGGCCTTCATCGCCGCGCGAATTAATTTCTCGTCAATCACAATATTCGTTCGCATGATATCTGCCTCACCAACGGGATGTGTATAGTGTACCCCCTTCATGTGTAGGCGTCAATCAAAACAACAAGTGACGAGCCAGCCTTCACTCGTCACTCATCACTCAGCAGTGCGCAGCCTCCCTGTGGGACGCCTCACGTCATCCGCACTACGCAATACTTTCCGCCACCACTTCCGCCACGTCCTTCACCTGCATCTCGCTCTCAGCGGCTTTGGCCGCGTCCGTCAACATGGTGAGGCAGAAGGGGCAACCGACGGCGAGCGTGTTCTTGCCCGTCGCCAGCGCCTCCGCAAAACGATTTTCGTTGACACGTTGCGCGCCGTGCTCTTCTTCCTTCCACATCTGCGCGCCGCCCGCGCCGCAGCAGAACGAATTGTTGTGATGGCGCGGCAATTCGGTGAGCGAGGCCCCCGCCCGCTGAAGCACCGTGCGGGGGGCGTTGTAGACTTGATTGTGGCGGCCGAGATAGCAGGGATCGTGAAATGTCAGATCGACACGCGCCGCGCCATAGTCTTTGAGTTTGCCCGCCTGGTAGAGTTCCTCGATCAACTGCGTGTGATGGATTACGTCGTAATTGCCGCCGAACGCTGGATACTCGTTCTTCAGGGTGTGCAGACAATGCGGGCACGTGGTCACGATGCGTTTATGGGCGGCCACTTGATCGGCTCCCACGACTTCGTTCAGCATCTCGACGTTGCCCGTGGCCAACTCGAAGAACAACGCTTCATTGCCTGCGCGTCGCGCCGAGTCGCCGGTGCAGCGCTCCATCTTCCCCAGCACCGCGAAGTTCACGCCCGCCGCGTTGAGCACTTTGGCGAAGGCCTGGGCGGTCTTCTGCGCCCGCGCATCGGTGGCCGGAGCGCAACCCACCCACCACAAAATATCCGGATCGGGGTTCTGCTCAATCGTCGGGACGTTGAAGCCCTTGGCCCACTCGAGACGGGATTCCGGCGCGATGTTCCACGGATTACCGGTACGCTCCATGCCCTTGAAGGCCTGCTGTAACTGGGCCGGGAATTGATTATCCATCAAGACCAGGCTACGCCGGATGTCGAGGATGTCGCGCATCGGTTCATTGGCCACCGGGCATATTTCCACGCACGCACCGCACGAGGTGCAGGCCCACACGGCTTCAGGGCTGATCGCAAACTCGATGAGCGGCGTGGACGATTCTTTGCCAGCGGCCAGCGCCCCACCTTCTTGATTGATCTGATAACGCTTGTTGATCTCCAACGCCGAAGGCGACAGCACCTTGCCGGTGTGATGCGCCGGGCATACATCCTGGCAGCGGTTGCACATGATGCAGGCGTAGGCGTCCAGCAGCTGCGCCTTGCTGAGATGCTCCAACTTCGAGACGCCGAACTGCGTGAGGCTCTCGTCTTCGAAGTTGATCTTGTCGAGTTCGCCCAGCGATCGGCGCACGGGCTTTAGCGCATAGTTCAGCGGCCCCAGCAACAGATGGAGGTGCTTCGAGATCAGGAAGTAGGGAATGAACAGCATGATCGAGCCGATGGCGCACCAGAAGAAAACATGCTCCCACGTTTCCAGGGCGGCAGGTGGCACGCCTAACCAGAGATTACTGGCCAGATTGGCAAAGGGCTGCCACGGATCTTGACCGTGGAGCGCCACAGAGACGCTCGAGGCCAGATAACGCGCACCGACGTGGAACAAAATGAACAGGCCGACAATCGTCGAGTCGCGTTTGATGCCGAACGAGGCTTTGGGATGTAACACGACGTTTTTGTTGAAGCCGAAGATCTTCCGGCCTTGGGTGAAACGTCGAACCAGCAGCGCGATCATGCCGACCAACACACCCAGCGTCAGCACATCGCCGAGAAGGAGGAACGCATAACCGATCGGGTTGTCGAGGAGCGCGCGGAGGTCCGGAAACCACGCGAAGGCCGCATCGACCACGTTGATCAACAGGTAAAACGTGAAGCCCCAGGCAATCAACGAGTGAAAGAGACTGGCCAAAAGCCGCCGTTTTAAGACGGTGCGTTGGGTCAGGAAAACGCCGAGGCCGCGCCGCACGCGCTGGCCCAGGTGATCCGTGCCGAGGGCGCCCTGCCCACGCTGGATGATGCGATAGATGCGCTGAGCCACTTTGTAGGCCGCGCCCAACGCAAACAACGACAAGCTGACGAAGATGATCCGCTCGATGTCGGTGAGCATGGTTCTCCTCGCATGATCACCCTTTCCCATTTAGGGAGAGGGCCGGGGTGAGGGTGGAATGCAAACAAAACGGGCCATTCCTCAGCCCGCTTGGCTTACGGCAACTGCTGCAGCACTTCAAACACCGGCGCGTTGTCCGGCACTTCGCCGATGGCATTGACGTGCGCATAGGCGATCCGGCCTTCTTTATCAATCACGAACAAGGCGCGTTCGGCAAAGCCGCCTTCACGCAAGACCCCATAAGCCGCAGTGGTTTCTTTGTTGAAATCGCTCACCAGGGGGAAATCCAACTTGAGATGCTCGGCAAAGGCCGTGCTGCTGTGCTTGCTATCCACGCTGATGCCCAACACCTCGGTATTCAAAGCCTGGAATTTGTCCAGGCTTTGCTGGAGGCCTGGCAATTGCAGACTGCACACCGGGCTGAAGGCAAAGGGATAAAAGGCTAACAGCACTTTCTTCTTTCCGCGAAAGTCACTCAACTTGACAGTGCGATTACTGGACGCCGGGAGTTCAAATTCGGGGGCGACATCTCCAACTTGCAAAGCCATGACCGTCACCTCATCAATGATGTGGGATGTTCAAGTCAAAGTCTAGCACATCCGCTGACGTGCTGCAAGATACCTCACCCCCAACCCCCGATTTGAAGAGCACAAATCAGGAGAGGGGGAGTGGAGGCTTATTCCCACACCGCCGGTTTGATCGAACCGTGCAGCGAAGCGAGAATATTTTCCGCCTGTGCCGGGAAGCGATCGGCATAGGCGCGCAGCAGGCCAAAACAGCCGGCGATCATCATATCGCCCAGCGGTACGGCGAAGTAGGGCCGATGCCGGGAAGCCTGCATGAGCGATCGACGCGGGCCGACGACCGCCACAAACCGATCGGTCATCTCCGCTCGATCGAACATCAAGGCGCCGTGGCCCATCGTCTCGAACACTTCGCGATGCTCCAACGAACCCGACATCATCTTCGCGATGAAGCCGTCGAGCTGGTCGCGCGTGATCTCGCCGGTGTGATGTTCGAACACCCCCTCAATGCCGCCCGGTCCCAGGCGAAACGCCAGTGTGTGAAAGTTGCCCACGTTACACACAATCGCCTGCGGCTGCCCGCCCACCATAGGATCGAGCAGCGCACCCAGCACCGCCGCAGGCGCAGTATCCATCAAGAGCACTTCACCTTCAAAGTGGGCCGCGCTGGCCTCGACCGCCTTCAAGCGCGTGAGATGATCGGGCACATCGCCGCGCCGATGCGCGAACGCTGAAAGGCGATTCTCCGCGCGGAGGCGCTGCTCCAGATAGTCAAAGCGGAATTGTCGATCGGAGTAGCCGGCCGGGGCGTTGCCATGATCGAACACCGCCAGCGCCAACCCGTCCGGCACGAGCTCGACGCCGAAGGCGGCAAAGGCCAATTGGATCGCAGCGTAATCGAAGTCACGCAGCACGATGGTGCGCTCTTCCTCTTCATCGAGTTGGCGCGCTTCTTCGTCGCTCACCACGCGGATGCCCATGCGTTCGACTTTGTCCAGCTCGTCGTCAAATGTGCGTGCGGCTTCAGGGGTGGCATACACCTTGTGACCGGCGCGCACATGATCCAGCACGGCCCAGTGACTTGGCCCGCCGCCCATCATGACGCCCGTCAGGATGAGGCCTTCGCCGTCGCGCGTCGCTGCTTTCACCCGTTGCGCCACTCGCAGCGTCGGTGAAGGCATCACCAGCTTCAGACAATTCTCAATTTCCTTGTCGCTGTCGTAGAGCAGGATATCTTGTGTCCCGGTTCCAACATCGACACATAGGATTTTCATGACACGCTCCCTATTTCTCGATTGAATCAGACCGAGCGCCAGACCATGACCCCGGCCGACAGGTCCGGCAGCGGCAGATGTCCATTCGCGACGATGGCCCGCGCGCCGCTGATCACTTCGACGAATTCAGCGCCATCGGGAATGGCGCCCTGCGCGACGGGCAGCGGCACAGCCGATCGGGTGTGTGGTCCTCGCTGAGCGATGACAATGATCTGATCTCGATCGGAATCGCGCAGGTACGCAAACGTGTTTTCCTCGATCAGTAGCACCTGGAAGCCGCCGTCGATCAACGCGGGCGAACTCTTGCGTAGGTCGATCAGTTTCTGGTAGAACGCACGCAGACCTTGGTCCCAGGTCGATCGATCCCAATTCATGCAGGCGCGTGCATCGTCGCTCAAGCCGATCTCGTCGCCATAGTAGATGCAGGGCACGCCGACGTACGTCAGCAGCAAGGCCACGGCCAAGCGCGTCAACCGCGGATCGCTATGGGTGACGTTGGCGATCCGCGCCGTGTCATGCGTGCCCAACAAATTGAACTGCTGCTGCGCGATGACCCACGGCACCGCCGCACGATAGGCCTGCCAGGTCTCGATCAAGGCCGCTGTGCTCCACGGCGCCTCAGAAGCAACGAAATACGGCTCGCTGTGTTGACGCACGAAAAAGCCGCCCAGCCAGTACCAGACTGGGTGCGCGAAGCCCGCATAGTTCATCACCGCGTCCCAGATATCGCCTTGCAGTTGCGCGGATCCGTCAAAGAAGTTTTCGCCCAGCAGATACGCCTGTGGATTTTCGGCTTTTACCGCGCGGCGAATGCCCTGCCCGATCTCCAGGTCAAGTTGATCGGCGCCCTGCCGCGCCAGCATGTTCGCCACGTCGATGCGCCACGCATCGATCGCGTAGGGTTCGCGCAGCCATTTGCGAAAGATCGCGTCCGCTCCTTCGTACATGACCTGCCGCAGTGCCGCGCTGCGATAGTTCAACTTGGGCAGCGACTTCACACCGAGCCAACTCTCGTATTGATCGGGATGTGATTGGAATGTGAAGAACTCAGCAGTAGGCGCCAACGGATCCCGGAGCGCCGCTTGAAACCACGGATGCCTGACACCGCAGTGATTGGGGACTATGTCGAGCATGATCCGCAGGTTGCGTTCGCGGGTGGCGCGGCGCAGTGAAATCAGCGCCGCCGCGCCGCCCAGGTGCGGATCGACGTTCTCGTAATCGACGACATCGTAGCGATGATTGCTATAGGCGGTAAAGATCGGCGTGAAGTACAAGGCGTTGACGCCCAGATCGCTGAGCTCGTCGAGGTGCTGTTCGACGCCCGGCAAATCGCCGCCGAAGAATTCCACCATATCGGCATGCGGAACGTTCGACTGGGGTTCACCCCAACGCCGCGCCCGCGCCGTGCGCCCGCCGAAGTTCCATTCGCCGTCGCGCACGTTGTTGGCCGGATCGCCGTCGGCAAAACGATCGGGAAAGATCTGATAAAACACCGACTCGCGCACCCACGTCGGCGACTGATAATCGGCCAGCAGCTTGAAGTCTTCTCGATCAGTAGGGACATGCCGCTGCAATCCCGATCCGTTGTACCACCACACGCCGTCGGTGGTGAACAGCAAGAAGCGATAACCCATGACCGGCATGGTCACCTTGAGTTGCGCCTCCCACCAACGGCAGACCGCCGACTCAGCGCGCCCTTGCATCTCGACGAAGAGCTGTTCGCCGTCGGGACAGGCGCGCAGCAACACCCGCTCGAGCGGGGCGTGTGGATGCGCGCGCAAACGGATCGTCACGCTCTCTCCCAGTCGCAGCGTTTGCGGTCCGACGTAGCGCGCCGAGCCGTCATGGTGAATGGATTGAAGCAAGTTAGTGGGCGTCATATGGAAGCGAATTATACACGTTCTTCCGGCGGCTTCACTGATCGGAAGCTGCGGTACAGCAGCACGTCGTAGATGATCTTCAAGCCCCCCGCGAGATAGAACGGCACATTCAAGAGTGACGGATAGCTCAACAGCGCGCCGGTAATCGACGGCGAGATGGCCGCGCCCGTCGTGCGGGCCACCCCGGTGACGCCCGCCGCTGCCGATCGTTCATCGGGATCGACTACGGCCAGTGTGTACGATTGGCGCGTCGGCACATCCATCTGCGAGATGCTGAAGCGCAGCAACAGCACCAACACCGCCAGCGGCAAGGTTGGCATCCAGGGCACGAGGATCAACAGGAGATTGGAGGGGATGTGCGTGACGACCATCGTGTTGATCAGGCCAATCCGGTTGGCCACACGGGCCGCCAGTAACGCCGAGAGGCCGGCCAAAATATTGGCCCCGAAAAAGATCGCCCCTAACGCGCCGGGTTCTGCGCCAAAGCGCAAGTTGAACCAGTAGGCCACAAAACTCGACAAGACAAGGCCGCCGGCAAACGCATCCAACGAAAACAGCGCAGACAGTTTGAACACCACGCGCCGCGATCGATGCAGGCCCAATCTTCCCCTCTCCCGTTGTGAGAGAGGGGCCAGGGGTGAGGGACCGGGAGCCTCCACCTTCTTCGACAACCGCGTGAAGAACAGCATCAACAGCAAACCGATCAGCCCGTAACCGATCACGATCGCACGATAACTGTTCAATGGCGCCATACCGCCGTTTTGTAATAGCTGCGCCAATCCACCGCCACACAAGGCTCCAGCAGCGGTGGCAAACGAACCGACAAGGTTGTACCACGCAAAGACGTGTGTGCGCTGCCGATCGGGCACAATCTGCGCGAGCGCGGCTTGCTCGATCGAGAGGAACGGTCCCACCTCGTTGCCGCTGGGGCTGATGACACCAATAGTGGCCGCGATCAACAGCAGGCTGAATTCCTGGGTCGCGGTGAACAGCAAGGCCGCGAAGAGCATCAACCAGGCGCCGACGATCAACGTATGGCGGCGGCCAAACCGATCGGCCTGCGTGGTCAGCCATAACGAGATCACGGTATCGCCGATCAGCGTGAGGGTGAGCAGCAGCCCGATTGAGGCCTCACTCAATCCGGCCTGTGCCAGGTACAAGACCAGCACCACCGCCAGAAAGCCATACGCAAATAGGCGGGTGAGGCGTGTCGCAAAGAGCAGCCGCCCGTCGGTAGTCAGGGTCTTCATGACCCCGGCGCGACTTGGACGCGGCACCACGCATACAGCGCGTCGTACACCTCAAACTGATGGACCAGGTTCTCTTCGTCCAGTGGATAGCGCAAACTGTAACCCGCCGCAATCGCTTCCAGGCCGCGCGCGATCGGATCTTGGTCCAGGTCTTCAGCCACATCGGCGGCGTGGACAATCTGCGCGAGCCGCAACAGTCCGGGGTCTTTCAGATCGTACTTCAGGATGATCGACTCAAACGAACAACGCCCAGCCTGGTGCCCTAACTCCACGCCCGGCGCATCGAAGGGAATTGCCCCCGTCTCGGCGGCGACCTTATCGACCTGGCTCTTGGGCACGAATAAGAATTCGGCGTCGTTGTCGATGAAGCGCGTGATCAACCAGGGGCACGCCACACGATCGACGTGCACGTGTGAACGCGTAAGCCACTTCACAGCACACCTCCAACTTGGGATGATAAGACGGTATCACGTGCAGCATAAAATCGCAATGGCCGGTGTGGTATCATTTCACCACTCCACCACACAGGCATGCACCTGGCTGACCTGATTTCCGGTGAAAATAACGCCGTGCTCAACGGCATCCGTTAACATCATGCCTTCCGACCTACAGAAACGCCTGCGCAAACTCGGCATTCAAAAGGGTGCGCGCCACATCACGCCCAAACCTAAGCCTAAACGGCAGACCGGCATCGAGTCGCTGGTCGACGGCGAGATCATCGAAACGGATTACGGTCCGCTCTTCGTGCACGTCGAGCGTTATGCGCCCGATCATCTGCACGGTGCTTACGCAGTCAACGCATTGCTGACCCAATCGCGGTGGGTGGCTGGGCGTCTGGCCGATCGCGACGGGGAGATCGACCTGAGCAGAACCGTCTTCATCGACACGGAGACCACGGGGTTAGCGGGGGGCACGGGCACGCTGGCTTTTCTGATCGGCGTGGGCACCTTTGAGGAGGATGGTTCATTCGTTGTGCGGCAGTTCTTCCTGCGCTCGCCCGCCGAAGAACCCGCCGTGCTGCTGTACCTATCCGAATGGCTCGACGAGTATGAGGCCGTCGTCTCGTTCAATGGACGCGGTTTCGACCTGCCGCTGCTGCAAACGCGCTTCATCCTGCAGCGTCTGCGCCCTCACATCCTCAGCGCCCCGCATCTCGATCTACTGACGCCCGCCCGGCGCGTCTGGCGCGGCCGCCTGGAATCGTGCTCGCTCAAGTCGCTGGAATATCACGTGTTGGATGTCCGCCGCGATCAGACCGATATCGACGGTTCGCTCATCCCGCAGTTGTACTTTGACTACGTGCTCACGGGCGACGCCCGCGAGATGCCGCGCGTGCTCTATCACAACGCCTATGACATCCTGTCGATGGTGACCCTGGCGACGCGGTTGATTCAGATCTTCGACGAAGAACGAACGGTCGCGCTCACCGCCGCCGATCTCTACGCCCTGGGCAAGTGGCACGCCGATCGGGCTGAACATGCCCAGGCGGAGCGTTATCTCCGGCAGGCGTTGGAAGATCTCTCGGATGCCCTCGTCCAGCATCAGGCCGCCCTGCGCCTGAGCCTGCTTTACAAGCAACTCGATCGCCGCCTTGAAGCGATCGGGTTGTGGGAAGTCGTGGCGCACGCCGCAACGCTTAACCTGCAAGCCTCGCTCGAAGCCTGCATCGAGCTGGCCAAATACTACGAATGGCATGCCCGCGATCTGCCGCAAGCGCTGGCCTGGACGGAACAGGCTTTGGCCGTGGCCGCTTCACTGCCCGATCGCCTGACGCGTCAGGCGATCATGTCTGCGGTGGAACATCGCCAACAGAGGCTGGTGCGGAAGATCAGTCGTACTGAGTAACAAACAAAAACCCCGCTGCCATTCGGAGCGGGGTCTTGTCGCAGCAAGCGTGATTTTAGCCGAAGCACTTCTTGTGATAGTACATCATCTTGCGCCGCAGGCCGTCCTTGATGGGGAACATGTCGCCGACGGTAATGATCTGGCCGCACTTCTCGCACATGTGCTTGGTGGGCTGGCTCATGGCCTTGGCATGCTC